>DASYEE010000111.1:0-2073 GCA_036499165.1 Galbitalea sp.
GTCGCTCGCACGAGGCTGGTCGACCCTGATGATGGATGCCGCGGGCACGCCTGAATCGAGCGGCATCCGCATCCGCTCCGCCATCACCGCCAACCCCTGGTACCTCGCGGGCACCGGCCGCTTCGACACCGCCCTGATCGAAACCACCAACGGTAGCGTCCTCAGCAAGGTCGGAGCCGACGGTCTGCACATCGCGATGGCTCCCGCACTCGGCCTGGTCGTCGCGTCGAAGGCGATCGACGGCTCCCGAATCGCGGCCGAGGAGGGGCTGGTGCATCTGCTGCTGCACGACGGCGCGCTCACGGCCGACGAGGCCGAGCGGCTGCCGAGGGCTTCGGTTCTGGATGACGCGGGTCGCGTGGTTGGCGCGATCAGCGTCAGTAGTTAGCGCTGCCTGGGCCGCAGACCTCAAGCGGTGTCAGGAAGAGAAGCGCTTCCTGGTGCGTCGCTCAGGATGCGCCTCGGGTTTTGAGCGTGGAGGGCGTCGACTTCGCGCGTCACCGCCGCCGTCAGGATTGTCAGAGACTTCTTGAGATCGTCGTCAGAGTCTCGCTCGCTTCTCTCGAGAAACGCGTTGCAAGCCTTCACGATCTGCCTTAGGAAAGGCAAAGCCTTGGAACGTGGGCGCAGCCGAAGTCTTGCCTCTCGGACGAGGTTTCTCGAGTGCTCAACCGACTTGACGATGCGGCTCATCTCGTCTTGGGCCCATGACCAGTCATCGCTCACGGCGAACGCTCTCTTGGCGGCGAGATCAAGAATGAGGTTGTTAAGAGCAGCCTCCTCATCGAGCCTCGAATCGCGGGCGCGCGTCAGACGATCAGCGAGGAATGCAACCGCCGCTCCGAAGAACGTGCTGAACGCAATCGCTACGAAGTCAGTGAAACTCATGACGGCATTATCGCGAACAGAAGACCCGGCCCCAGCCTGCGAACCCCCAGCCTCAACGAGTAGCGTTTCGTCGCGCGACACCATCACAAGGAGAACCAATGGCTGAGTACGGGTTGACCAACGGAACCATCGAGCTCGGCCTGGCCGGGCCGATCACTTTCGGGCCGGAGGGGATCCTCTTCGTCGCCGACAACTCGTCGGCAACGGTCTACGCGGTGGACACCGGCGACCAGACCGCGTCGAAGGCAACCGGCCCCCTGAACCTCGACGACCTCGACGTCCAGCTCGCGTCGTTCCTCGGCAGCAAGCCCGAAGACATCCTCATCCGCGACCTCACAGTGAACCCGGTGTCGCAGAACATCTACCTCTCGGTGCAACGCGGGATGGGCGACTCGGCGGCCCAGTTGATCGTCCGAGTCGACCGCACCGACGCATCCATCGAAGAGGTAACCCTCGACAACGTGCCGATCGCACACACCGTGATCGCCGACGCCCCCGCCGAAGCCGACGAGCGGCTCGACACCATCCTGCCCGTCAGCTCGGAGGGCGAAGAGGTCGACGTGCGCGGCCTCACCCTGCGGATCCTCCGCCAGCCGATCCGCAAGTCGACCATCACCGACCTGGCATACGTCGACGGCACCCTGTTCGTCGCCGGCCTGTCGAACGAGGAGTTCTCGTCCAAGCTGCGCCGCATCCCGTTCCCCTTCAATGCCGACCCGAAGGCCGGCACGGCGAACAACCTCGAGATCTACCACGTCGACCACGGCAAGTGGGAGACGGCCGCCCCGATTCGTGCGTTCGTTCCGTATGACGGAGGACGCAGCATCCTGGCCACCTACACCTGCTCACCGCTGGTGCACTTCCCCGTCTCGGACCTCAAGAACGGCACGAAGACGGTCGGCCGAACGGTGGCCGAACTCGGCCCGATGAACCAGCCGCTCGACATGATCTCGTTCTTCCAGAACGGGGCGGAGCAGCTGCTCATCGCCAACTCGCGCTACGGCCTGATCAAGGTCGCCACCGCCGATGTCGACACGCAGGAGGGGCTGACCGAGCCGCACGAGCCGATCGGCGTGCCGCGCCAGGTCGAGCAGCAGCAGGGCGTGCGCCGCCTCGCCAACCTGGGCGACTACGTGCTCGCGCTGCAGGCCGACGACGACGGCCGCCAGCACCTGCGCTCGCTCG
>DASYEE010000112.1:0-21351 GCA_036499165.1 Galbitalea sp.
GAACCGGCACGGGAACCCACAATCTCCGCGGCATCCACACCCACCGCGGAATCGTCGTCGCCGTCGCTCAGCCGTCGCGAGCTCCGGGACCTCCGGGAACGCGAGGAAGCGGCCGCGAGTGACGGCGAGCCGAAGCCAGTCGACGCCGTGGCCGCGCCGTACGCGCCGCCGCCGAAGGGCGGGCAGTTCAGTGCTCCGCCGCCTCCGGGGATCGCATATACCCCGCCGCCAGCCGGGCAAGCGCAGCCCGCCTCCGCTCTTGCTCCCCCGCCCGCCGCCCGACGCGACGCATCGACCGCCGCCGCGCTCGGCGTCCCTCAGTTCGCATCCGTTCCAGCGCCAGCGGCAACCCCCGGGCAGCCATCGACAGGGCGCCAGGGCGCCGGTGTGTCCAGTCCGGTTGCACCACAAGGCACGCCGGTTGCGCGCGCTCGTCCGGCAGGATTCGGGGTTCCCCAGGGGCGCGGCACCTCCACCGTCGGCGTCTGGATCATCGCCGTGATTCCGGCCATCCACTTCGCCGTCGTCTACCTGGTCTTCTCCGTCCTGGCGCAACCGTTTGTGTCTGGACTCCAGTGGGCCGTCCTCGCGGCACCGGTGATCTTCGCCCTCATTTTCGCCTCGGTCGACCGGCGCCAACTGATCGGAAATGGCCACGAGGATGCCCCGTCGGCCCTGTTCGCGATCATCCCACCGCTCTACCTGATCCTCCGGATCGTCAAGCTCGGCAGGTCGTCTGTCGCACCGTTAGTGGTCTGGGTAGTACTCCAGGCCGCGGCGGTCGCCGCGGTCTTCGTCCTGATGCCCGCCGTGCTCACCGCAGCGATCGGCGCCTCCTGATTCACTAGAATTAGTTCATCATGGCGGTCATTTCGGTGGTCATTCCCGCGCTCAACGACGCCGCGATGCTGCGCACCTGCCTTGAGGCGCTTCGAGCCCAAACCCGACCACCCGACGAGATCGTTGTCGTCGACAACGGGAGCACGGATGACACGGCCGCGGTCGCCGCATCGGCGGGCGCTCGCGTGATCGACGAACCGCGGCGAGGTATCCCCGCGGCAACGGCGGCCGGCTTCGATGCGGCTCGTGGCGATCTCATCGCGCGACTGGACGCCGATTCGGTGCCTCCAGCTGGGTGGATTGCCACGTTGGAGACGCGATTCGAGAACGATGCAACCCTCGCAGCTCTCACCGGCCCGGGAGAGTTCTATGGCGCAGGCAGGCTCGTTCGACGCATGGGCGAGGTTCTGTACATCGGCGGGTATTTCTGGTCGATGGGCTGGCTGCTCGGGCATCCGCCGCTATTCGGCTCAAACTTTGCAATCCGCGCGACCACCTGGCGTCGCATCAGGCAGACTTCGCATCGCGACGTACGCGAACTTCATGACGACCTCGACTTCAGTTTCCAGTTCCAGCCCGACATGCGGGTCGACTATGACCGCGACCTCGTGGTCGGGGTTTCCGCGCGTCCGTTCGGCACAATCAGAGGTTTTTTCCGCAGGCTGCATTGGGCGTACACGACCATTGCCGTCAACTCGCGCCAACAGCCCCTGCTCGAGCGACGGGCGGAGCGCAGGCGTTGGGAGCGGGGCACGCCGCCACCGCGCACGCTCCCCGTGCCGACTTTCGAGACCGATTTCGATCCGGGATTTGCCGCAGATCTCGGTCCAGACGAGTTCGGCCAGGGGCTCGAGCCCCGCGCTTAGGCTTGCCCGTACAGCTGCAGCAGGTCTGACACCAGCTGGTGGGGGGCCGTCTCGCACGGACTGTGGCCGGTTTGGTAGACGGCGAGCCGTGCGTCGATCGACCGTGCGAACTCCCTGTGCAGTTCTATCGGCCAGAGGTCGTGTTCGCCAACGGCGACGAGCTTGGGAATCTCTGCAGCCCGCAGCGCGGAGACCAGGTCTGGTGCGCGCTTCATCAGCGAGATGATGTCCGCGACGCTCGCTCGCCTCGTGAGCGCGAATCGAGCACGCACGAATTCCAGTCTCTTCGGTGGCACGTGAGTGAAGTTCTGCCGCACTCCCCAGATCATGAGAGCGGCGCCGATGCGGCCGGTCGCGAGCCCGGAGATCCAGCCGATCCGTTTCACTCCGCGGAATCCCTGGCCTGACTGCGGCGGTGAGCTCAGCAGCGTCAGGCTGAGAAACTGGTCCGGCCGTACGGCATAGGCGATTTGGGCGACGGTTCCGGCGAACGAGTAGCCGAGGACATGCGCGGCCCCGGGCTCCGACTCGATGACAGCGAGCAGGTCGTCGACGAAGAGGTCGTGCTCGTAGTGCCTGAGGCGTGGATGCAGGTGCTCCGGCCCGGCAGCGTGGGATTCGTACTGGCCGGCCATGTCATAGGCGAGCACGTGGTACCCGGCTGCAACAAGCAGCGGGAACATGAGGAAGAAGTCCTCTTTCGACCCAGTGACGCCGGGAACGAGGATCACGCGTGGGTCGCCGGGCTTGCCTGCGCTGACCACGGCGAGGTCGCCACTCGGTGCGGCAAACGTGTATGCCGTCGCGCCCTCCGGCGGAATGGTCCAGTCGATGTCGGGTATGGCGAGATCGAGGCTGGCGGCATCCGGGCCGCCGGGAGATTCGAGTAGGTCCCCTGGCACAGGAATAATCTACGCCCGAGCGGGATGCGGTAAACGACGCGGCTGAAGACCTCGAGATCGCATCCGACCACGATAGAAGACGATTCCGCACGCCTCCTGCGAATCGGGCTACGTACGGGTGTGAGTGGCGCGCTAAGCGCTTGCCTGAAGGATCAACCCGTTTCCGTCCGGATCATCGAGCTGGGCATACCGGCCCCACGGCGCGTCCTGGATCTCCGAAACGGCGACCCCGTCGCGGGCCAGTTCCTCCACCGTGGCATCCAGGTCGCTCGTCTCCAGCACCAGTCCTTTGCTCGATCCGGCTGGCATCGACTCGAACCACGTGACAAGGGTCAGTGCGGCGCCGCCCCCGGGAGGCACGACCATGACCCAGCGCATCCCGGGCTGGAGCTGCTGGTCCGCGGCCAGGGTGAAGCCGAGGCGGTTCACGTAAAAATCGATCGCGGCATCCTGGTCGGACACCGGCACGGACACCACCTGGACCTGAGAAATCGGCATGCGTCATTTATGACTCTCGGGCGCGCCGGTGTCAACAGGGAGCGAGTCGCGCGTCGATGTCAGACCCCGACGAGCACACTGGGGTAATGGCGACGAAGCGATATGCAGCGACACAGGGCCAGGCGAGAGCATTCGGCGAGTCGATCCTCGAGTCTCTCCGGCAGGCGCCATTCGGGGCACTGCCGAAATCCGAACTCGAGCTCGCACTGTTCCGCGGGATGGTCGACTCTGGGATCCTCGATCCCGCTGCTCCCACATTCGACATCGCGCGGAAGCTTGAGATAACTCCGACGCGGGTGCGCGGGTTGGTGTACCGGTACAGGCTGATGACGCAGGGAGACGAATCGGACACGCTCGACGACGTCGTGCGGGCGCTGAACAAGACGAGGTTCGAGCTCACTGGCGAGAGCATCGCCTTCGGTGTCGAAGACCCCTACCTCCGAGACTCGCTTGCAGCTGCTTTCAAGCAGCGTGGCATCTTCGCCGATTCGAGTTTCAACCCGGAGACCGTGCGGCTCTCGCTTACCGCATTCGTCGAGTTCGTCGACTCGAGGCTGAGCGATGACGATCGCAAGCGCATCCTTGCCGCCATTACGCATGACACGCACGTCGAACTCAGCCGATTCCGCCGCATCCTGAAGTCGACGCTGGCAGGTCTCGGGAAGCGGCTCGTCGGGGCGGCGGCAGATGAGGCGGCATCCGACCTCGTTGATGCAGCGTGGCAGTTCACGTCCGGATTGTTCGGAGCGGACTCGGTGGATGCCGCTGTCGCCGCTCGCCGGTTCGAATGAGCACTCGCCGCTCGTTTCGCCGGGTTAGCGTTGAGGAATGACGTTGCAGCCTCCCGCCACCGAGAAACGGCCGACCACGAGGATCCATCACGGTGACACCGTCATCGACAATTACGAGTGGCTGCGCGACAAGGCCGATCCCTCCGTCATCGAGCACCTGGAGGCCGAAAACGCCTATACCGCCGAACAGACCGCAGACCAGGCCGCGCTTCGCGACGAGCTGTTCGAGGAGATCAGGGCGCACACGAAAGAGACCGACCTGAGCGTGCCCGTGCGAGAGGGCGAGTGGTGGTATTTCACCCGCACGGTCGAGGGCAAGCAGTACGGCATCCACTGTCGCGTTCCGATCACGTCGCCGGACGACTGGACTCCGCCGAGCGCGGCGGAGCCGCTGCCGGGCGAACAGGTGTTGCTCGACGCGAATGCCGAGGCAGAGGGCCACGACTTCTTCTCGCTCGGGAGCCTCGATGTCTCGGCAGACGGATCACTGCTGTTATGGGCTGTCGACGTCGTCGGCGACGAGCGATACACGGTTCGCCTGCGCGATCTGGCGGGCGACCGTGTGTTGGATGACATGATCGAGAACACCGGCGGCGGAGCGCTGTTCGATGCGACCGGCGGCTACGTTTTTTATACGACTGTGGATGACGCATGGCGACCGGACACGGTGTGGCGCCATGCCGTCGGCACGGATGCGGCTTCCGATGCCCGGGTCTTCAGTGAACCGGACGAGCGATTCTGGGTGGACATCGACCTGAGCAGGAGCCGCCGCTACCTGCTGGTGAGCCTCGCCTCGAAGATCACGAGCGAGGTGCACGCGCTTGCGGCAAGTGACCCGACCGGCGAATTTACCGTCGTCTGGCCGCGGAGGGAGGGCGTCGAGTACTCCGTCGAACACGCTGTCATTGCGGGCGACGACCGGTTTCTCATCGTTCACAACGAGAATGCGGTCGACTTCGAGGTGGTGGATGTCGCGGCATCCGATCCGCGCGGTCCACGGCGCATTCTTGCTCCACACACGCCAGGAACCCGTGTCGATTCCATCGACGCATTCGCGGGCCACCTCGTGCTGGAGTATCGACGCGACACACTGGCCAGGGTTGCGGTCGCGCGTCTCACCGCAGCAGGCGTCGCACCGTGGCAGGAGATCGAATTCGACGACGTGCTGTTCTCGAGCGGCGAATCGCGCAATCCTGAGTGGACGCAGCCACGCGTGCGCGTCGGGTTCGGCAGTTTCGTCACGCCCTCGAGTGTGTACGACTACGACGTGACAGCGGGCGAGCTCCTGCTCCTGAAACAGCAGGACGTGCCCGGCTACCACCAGGGCAACTACGTTCAGCGCCGCGAATGGGCGACCGCGAGCGACGGTGAGGTCGTGCCGATCTCGCTGGTGTATCGCGACGACCTGGTGCGCCCGGGAACCGCGGCACCGCTGGTTCTCTACGGCTACGGTTCGTATGAACACAGCATCGACCCGGTCTTCGCGACTCATCGGCTCGGACTGCTCGATCGCGGAGTGGTTTTCGCGGTCGCGCACGTCAGGGGCGGGGGCGAGCGAGGACGACGGTGGTACGACGAGGGCAAGATGCTCCACAAGCGCAACACGTTCACCGACTTTGTCGCCAGCGCCCGGCATCTCATCGACACCGGATGGACGGATGCCGCGCACCTGGTCGCAGAGGGCGGCAGCGCGGGCGGGCTGCTGATGGGCGCGGTTGCGAACCTTGCCCCGGAGGCGTTCGCCGGAATCCTTGCCGTCGTTCCCTTCGTCGACCCGCTGACCTCCATCCTCGATCCGTCGCTGCCTTTGACGGTCGTCGAATGGGATGAGTGGGGCAATCCGCTCGAGAGTCGACAGGTGTACGAGCTGATGAAGGGCTATTCGCCGTACGAGAATGTGGCGGACCACCCGTACCCGCAGATCCTTGCGGTGACGAGCCTCAACGACACCCGGGTGCTCTATGTCGAGCCCGCGAAATGGGTCGCCCGGTTGCGGGAGTTCGATGCTCCGGTTTTGTTGAAGACGGAGGTGACCGCAGGCCATGGGGGCGTGAGCGGGCGTTACGAGGCTTGGCGCGAGCGCGCGTTCATGATGGCGTGGACTTTGCGGTGTCTCGGCGTGGCTGGTTGACACCGGAGAATTACAGCCACGTAATTCGCCCCCCAATTAGGGACTGGGTGGCCCCCCTTCGGATTGCGTAGTGTCGACTGCAGGGGAATAGGGGAATTCACCATGCACTCACGTAAGACATTCTTTTCTGCGCGCATTATCGCGGCGTTCATCGCCGGGCTGGCGATTGTCGCCGGAGTGATCGTTGTCGCGCCCGCCGCATATGCGGGCACGGACGATTACCCGGCGAAGTGGAAGAACGTCGCGCGCGACTCCATGTTCGATTCATGGGGCGAGTACAACCGTGAGTGCACGTCATGGGTTGCATGGCGGCTGCACGGTCACAACAATTTCGAGATGCCATTCCACGGCAATGCCAATGACTGGGGTGCGAAGGCCAAGAAGCTCGGCTACACCGTCAACAAGACTCCCGCTGTTGGCTCAGTTGCCTGGTGGGACACCTCGACGCGTAGCCACGTTGCGTGGGTCGAAGCAGTGAATCCGAACAACACGGTGACCATCGAGGAGTACAACATCGGTGGCTCCGGTCGGTACGACCAGGCGACCATCGCTACGGGGAGCCCGAGTGGGTACATCCACTTCCAGGATCTCGCGACCAGCTTCGCCGACAGCGCGTATGTCACCTACCAGAACAACGTCTACCGGATGGCGGGAGGTGCGCCCGTCTACGTGTCCAGTTGGGCATCGTTCGGCAAGACGCCGAGCGGACTCGTCAGCGCGGCCAAGTGGGCAACATTGAAGACCGTTCCCGCTGATGGCACCTTCCTGCAGGGATCACCCAGCAAGTCTGTGTACGAGATCGTTGGCGGTGCTCCGATGTTCGTGAGCTCATGGGCTGTTGTTGGCGGCCCTAAGCCGGTGGTGGTTGTGCCGGATGCCGACATCACGAATGCTGGGTCCCGCGCATCCGGCCTCTGGCGACACCTAAACAAGTACCCGATCGGTACACAGATCGTCACCGCTACACCGAGCAACAAGCAGTACACGATCGTCAATGGAGCGCCCGTCCCTCTCACGACAACGCCGGTGACAACGGCTTCGACAAAGAGCACGTCGACGACCGCATCGACATCTGCCTCCGCATCAACTGTGAAGCCCACGTCGACTCCGACGCCGACTGCGACGCCGAAGCCGACCGCAACGCCGAAGCCGACCTCGACTGCGACGCCGAAACCCACGCCCGTTTCGACCATCAAGATCGGTGACGACGTGATTGCGAACGCCGGTACTGCCACATCGGGCAAGTACGCACACCTGCTCGGTTACATCGGGCTTCCGACTCCGACTGTGACCGGAACCCCGGCCTATGGTCACACCCTCACGGCGCACCTTGCAGCATGGGCATCAAAGGGGGTCAAGGTGACGTATCAGTGGTACCGAAATGGCGTGCCGATCCTCGGTCGCACGGGAACAACCGACAGCCTGAACTCGGGTCGCAACATCAACAAGATGATCACCGTGCAGGTGACGGCGACCAGGCCGAACTACGTCACCGAATCACTCAACAGCGTTCCGCTTCACATCCGGTAGCGGGCTGGACCACCTCGTCCGCTACTTCGGTGAGGTCGTTTGGAGACTAGCTAGTAGCTTCGCGCCGTCGGGACTGCCGAGCCCGGTGCACGCGTCCCATCCGACGTTGGCTGAGTAGCTTCCGTTGTCGCCCGATGTGACGTCGCGGAATCCTGCGGTGACCTGATAGAACCGCGGTTGGGCGAGGCCCAGGGGCTGGCCGATGGCCTGCGATATCCGAGCCACCAGGGCAGCCCACAGCGGGGCGACAGCGCTCGTGCCGCCGTAGACGGCCCGCGTACCGTCGACAAGCACTTCATAGCCGGTGTCGGGGTCTGCGTTGGCGGAGACATCCGGCACGCCACGCCCGCCTTTGCTCGCAGCGGCGACAGGAACGCCCGCCCCGACCTGCCAGTCCGGCAAGGCGAATACGTCGCTCACTCCCCCGCCCGTCGCTCCCCCGCCTGCACCGTTATTCCAGACGGTCTCCGACGTGATGCTCGTCGTCGTCGCCCGAAGACTGGTGCCGCCGCACGCCAGCGCATGTGGGCTGGATGCCGGAAAGTCTGCGTGATTGACGCCGTCCGAGCTGCCGTCTGAGCTTCCGTTGTCGCCCGCGGCGGCGGTGACCGTGATCCCGAGGGCTGCCGCATCTTGCAGTGCGTCGTCGAACGCCGTCCTTGCCTGCGTCGTCCACTGGTCTTCGCTCTGTCCCCAACTGATGCTGATTGCTGCGGGAGTCGGCGTCGCGTGGGCTGCGTCCGCCACCGCGTCAACGAAACCGGCGTCGGTGTTCGGGGCGAAGTAGACGAGCACCGTGGAACGGGGCGCCAGCGCCCCGACGACCTCGATATCGAGCAGAACCTCCCCATCGGCGCCACTCGGGTCTTTGCCCGGTTCGTTTTTTGCCCCGTCGACTCCGACTGCCGAGACCGAGGGCGATGCGATGCCGAGACCCGAGAAGTAAGTGTCGAGATCGGACTGCTCGTAGCCGCCGCCGAGTTCGACGATCGCGATCGTCTGCCCGGAGCCGTCCGTGTCGGCGGGGAAATCGTAGATCTCGCCCAACTGCACTGGCGTGTAGCTCACTGACGCGGCGTGCGCCCGGGCGATGCGGAACTGTGCCCTGGCCTGCGGGCGGTCGTCGAGTCCAAGCACGGCCGTGACGATGCCGTCGAGAGGCTTCGGAATACTCAACCCCCCGGTGCGGTGGCGGTGTACGACCCTCGACTCCACCGCTCCGCTGGACACGTTTTCGAGTTCCGCGCCAAATGCGCGTGCTACGGCGGCGACGGTGCCCCTGATTCGGATGCGACGTGATGCGAGATCGGTGCTCTCGACCGTGAAGCCGAGACTTTCCAGCGTGCTTGCCACGAGCTTCGCGTCTTCCGGGTCTGCGCCAAACCGTTCCGCCAGCTGCGAACTGGTGAGCCTGCCGCCCACTACTTCGGCCGACGGCAGTGCGGAGCGCCTCCGCAGCACCACTGTTGCTGCGACCTCGCTGCGGTGGCTGATGGGCACTTCGGCAGGCTGTGCGCCCTCTGCTGGCGGCCGCTCGCTGCCAGCGAGAGGGACGAGTTCGATGGGGTCGTTGTTCTTGGCGTTCTGCGTTTCGGTCATCTATCCGGTCTACCCCGAACCGCCGACCATGACAACGAGTTATCCACAGGCTGTACGCGCGAGTCGTCGCAAGCGAACTCGCAGCATCCGGCGGTAGTTTACGTACATGAACCTCACCGACATCCCCGTCACGACAATTGACGGAGAACAGACCACCCTCCAGCCGTATAAGGGCAAGGTCATCCTCGTGGTCAACGTTGCCTCACGCTGCGGCCTCGCTCCGCAGTACGAGAAGCTCGAGCAGCTGCAGAAGACGTATGCGGACCAGGGCTTCACGGTGCTCGGCTTTCCGAGCAACCAGTTCCTGCAGGAGCTGGGTAAGAACGACGCGATCAAGGAATACTGCTCGACGACCTGGGGTGTCACGTTCCCGATGTTCGACCGCATCAAGGTCAACGGCAAGAATGAGCATCCGCTCTATACCGAGCTGAAGAAGACGCCGGATGCCGACGGCAAGGCAGGCAAGGTGAGTTGGAACTTCGAGAAGTTCGTCATCACGCCCGATGGAAGCGTGCACCGCTTCCGTCCAAAGACCGAGCCGGATGCGCCGGAGATCGTCCAGCTCATCGAATCATCGCTGCCGGCCGCCGCTTCGCTGCAGTAGTTCGTCACGATGGAAAAGACATTCGTCCACGAGCCGGATGCGAGCCGCTATGTGATGCGCATCGACGGTGAGGTCACGGCCGTCGTCGACTACGTCGCACGCGGCGACTCGATCTCGTTCAACCACACGTTCACAAACCCGGCAAAGCGTGGCAACGGCTATGCGGGTGAGATCGTGGAGTTCGCTGTCAATGATGTCGAGCGCGCCAGCACAAGGCACATCGTGCCGATGTGCTGGTACGTCGCGGAGTGGTTCGAGAAGCATCCAGACCGCGGGACTTTGCTGACGCCCCGTGTTTCCGGAGCGGCAGCCGAGGCGAACCTGCCGGACTAGACCACTTCCGCGGCGAACCACGGCGGGTAGACGGCGACCTTCGGGCTGAAGTCTGCGGTCGCCAGGATATCGCGCACCGCCGATCGCGCCTTGTCGTGCGCGACGCCGACGAGAGCGATGTGCTCGAAAGGAACGCGACCACGCACGAGCAGGTCTGCGTCGAGAATCGCTTCCTGCAGCGTCTCAGCCCGCAGGCGTCGAAGTACTTTCTCCGAGTCCGTCGGCGCATACCCGAACCGCGCGGTCTCACGCTCGGCATTCGCATCGGACACCACGTAGTCGACCCCGAGATCATCGAGTTGGCGCACGGTCACGACGAGCAGCACGAAGTCTGCCGGGTCAGTGCCCACGATGTCGTGTGCAATACGCGGGTGCGGCTGTTTTGCGCGAATACTCTGCCACGCCAGCGCGTTTGGCGAGAGGAAGAACGGCACGAACTGCGTCAGCTGTGCAGGCTCGGCCCCCGGGATCTCGACGCCAGCACGCTCTGCGCGTAAGCCAGCGGGCGAGAGGTCGATGACGGGTGTCGCATCCGCTTCGATTGCGCCCGAGGCGAGAATTCCCGGCAGGTTCTTGATGTGAGTCAGGTGATATGCACGCTGCTGCCGAACGTCGTCCAGGGGCGCTGAACCCGAGGCGGCGCGCGATGAGCCGCCCCGCACGCCGGTGCGTCGAGGTGCAGAGCTCAGCCGTGCCGGAGCGCGTGTGCGGGTCTGCGCCAACACGACGGCGGGAACTTCTGGTGCGGGCTTCGGGTAGCAGCTCGCGCACATTCCCACCTCAAACCCGTGGATGCACTCGTCGGACACGCTTGCCTTTCGCCTTACCGCGCGATTCGAGAATCGAGACCACACGGACTCTCTAGCCTACGTCGTCGCGAGCCTTCGCGCCGTGTCCCGCCTTGGCAAGGGCCTGTTTCCAGCAAAGTCCGCATATTCTCTTCCCATGTCTGACAGCGCGGGCGCGACGCCTACTACTCCTGCGGGCTGGTACAAGGACCCTGCCGATAGCGCTCGGTTGCGGTGGTGGGATGGCAGCCAGTGGACGAGCACGGTGCAGAATGCCCCGCTCGGTCGTCCGGCTGAGGCCGCTTACGTGCCGTTCCAGCGTTCTGCCCAGATCGAGCAGGCGACGAACTCCCCCGGGCTCGCCTACACCCGAACCATGTGGTGGATCAGCGCCCAACCGATCTGGGGAGTGGTTACCCAGGTCATGCTGTTCGCCCTTGTGACCGCCTTCGGATCCGTACCTGCGGCCATCCTCGTTCCCGGCTATCTCATCCTCAATCTTGCACTGCTCGCAGTTCTCGTCGGCCTCGCCTTCGCCGATCGCAGGGCCCTCTTGCAGGGTGGGAACCAGTCGGCCGCCTCGCCGTGGTGGATGTTGTTGTCGCCGCTCGTGTACCTCATCCTCCGTGCGCGGCAGGTCGCGCTCTGGGAAGAGGGGGCATGGGCGGCCGTCCTCTGGTGGTCGATTGCAGCCGTGCTCTCGCCCGTGCTTGCGATCCTCGGTTACTTCGCAGTACTCGGCGTCCTGCCGGTCTGACGACCGCTAGACGAATCGCACGACGGACTGCAGTCGCGTCCGGACTTCAAACAGCTCTGAGCCGCCGACGGCGGGAGTTCCCGGCAACCCGTCGCGCAGCAGCTCAGGCAGGCGCGATCTCTGCACGAGCGCGGCAGGGACACCACGGATGCGCCCAACCAGCGTAAGGCCGGCGTCGGTAGCCTCATCGGGCACGACGATGACGAGCGCGTCGAATCGCACCCGTGCGGCGCGCGACAGGGATCGAGTGCGGGCGGCGAGTCCGCGGAACGGATGCTCGCCGGCCAGCACCTCGCCGATGAGTTCGCCCTTGCGCACCCTGACCTGGCCACCCCAGTCTTCGGACAACAGCGCGAACAATCCCGTCGGCCCGAGCACGACATGGTCGAGTTTTTCCTCCGGCCCACCCGGGGTCGCGACATCGTGCCACGCCGTGAACGCAATACCGAGATCGGCGATCCCTCGCGCTGTGGCCTCTTCCGCCAGGGCGTCGGCCAGGATATGGCGGATATCGCGCGGTGCCGAGCGAACGAGAGCCGGGTCATATGGATTCTCGACGGCGACTCCGCGGCCGGTCCACTCGCGGATCATTGCGAGATACCGCTCACGGCGCCATCCACCAGGATGCCCGTAGCTTCGCGCGGTGGGGCGCGAGTCCCGGCGAGGGCGGGGCGCGCGCTGGGCGAATGTCTCGTGGGCGACCGCCTGGGACCGGCCACCGTCGTATGCCGTCCGCGCGCTGACCGTGCCGATCTTCTCCCACGCGAGCTGGACCGCCGTGAACTCGACTGCGCGACCCCCGGTGTCCGGATGAGTCTCGCGCAGTCGACGCCGGTACGCACGCCGCAGCTCGTCCTCCGTCGCAGACGCGCTCACGCCGAGCACCTCGTACGGCGTCGCCGAGATCGGGCTGTCGGCCATCCGTGTCTCCCCTGAATGCTGCGCCTAGTGAAGAACGCCAGAACAGGAGAATAATCGATTTGGGCAGCGCGGACGGTGATGGTGCATCGCGCGCGTTTCACGAGTGCGCGCTAGCGGTGACGGCTCCAAACGCAATGGCCGGCTCCAGGCGCAGGAATGCCGCGATCCGGTTGGCCTCGGCCTCGATCGCGGATCGCCGCCGAGGCGACACGGGGACCAGCGCCTCGATGGTGAACGCAACCTGGCGCGTGGAGCGCTTTGCGTTCCACACACCCGCTACCACGCCGTCGAACAGCACGGCGGGAAAATTGCCGGCCTGGCCCCGGTGCAGCGCGCGAGCTGCTGCTTCGCCCGGAAAAACGAATTCGCGCGGGTAGCTGCCGACGACATACGGGTCGAAATGCCCGAGAAGGCACACGGAGGGCGCGGGCGGCGCATCGAAGACGGCATCGGCAGCGGCGACGAATGCATCGTGCCTCGACTCCCCCGCGACGAGCTCGTCGACCGCGACGAGCTCGGATTCGAGGCGCGCGAACCTGCGGACTCCCCACGCCGGGGAAGCAGCCATCCAGCGTGCGAACTGGGCTGGAGTGGCTGGCCCATAGGAGGACAGGTATCGCAACAGCAGCCAGTCGAGAGCGGCCTCACCATCCTCTGCAACGTCGATGCCGGGGCTGCGATAGGTGACCCTGGCTCCCCGACCCGCTCCGAATGCGAGGACACCGCGGTGCGCTGCGATGGCGATTGCCTGCCGCCATCGCGGCCACATGCCGCCGAACGCTGGCATGACAGGGTCGGCCGCCCAGGGCCCCAGCATCTCTACGACCGCCGCATCCAGCTCATCGCGGTCGAGTTCTGCACCGGTCTTGCGCGCTTCGTCGAGTGCGGCCGCGATGGCATCGACAACGGCATCAGTCTGCGAGTCGGAGAGTTTCACTCCGAGGGGCTGGGAGGAGCCGGGCGGCGCCGCACTGAGGGCCGCACACCACAGTGGCATCTCCGACCTCGGCAGCAGATGCACGGTACCGCGCGGCCCGTAAGTCTTGACGAGTGTGCCATCCGGTGCAATCGCGGCCGTGATGTCTTCCCGGGTTATGCCGCTAACCCGGGAAGCAATCGAGAGAGCTGCCGCGTCACCGACCTGGGCGTGAACGCCGACCATTGCGGATGCCGCGGCTGCGATGCCTGCGGAAGGAAGGGTATGTCCAAGCAGCACAGACCTGATCGGCACAGTAAGGGCGTGGCGCGACATCCTTCTGGCCACGATCGCTTGCCACGTCGCCTTCATGCCTCGATGCTAGGTGTGACCTCGGACAGTGCTGGCGCCGCCTGCGCGTCAGAACGCGACTTTGCCGGCTGTCGCAGCGATGATGCCGACGCAGACGAGTCCTACCAGGGCAATCAGGATCATGAGGATCGCGAGGACAGCCAGGAGACCGCGCCCCGGCCGTGCGTTGATCCGGACGATGACCATCACCGCGTAGAGGGCGACGATGGCACAGATGCCGAACAGGCCGAGTCCTGCGGGATTTTCCGGCAGTAACGGCACGAGGACCGCGATCGCGATCACGGCGAGGATGCCGCCAAGGATGAGCCAGCTCTTGCCCGTCGACGTGGTCAGCGCCGGCTGGTCACGCACCCTGGTCGACGTGCCGACCCGATCCCTGCTCCGCTCGCTCGCCATGCCACTCACGTTACGCGCGAAAACCCCTCCGCGCCGCTGTAATCAGCAACGGGAGGGGTCGTCTCGGGTGGCGCTTACTTGAAGGCGTCCTTGACCTTTTCGCCTGCCTGCTTGAGGTTGGCTTCAGCCTGGTCGCCCTTTCCCTCTGCCTCGAGGTTCGGGTTGTCCGTCGCCTTGCCAACGCCTTCTTTAGCGTGGCCGAGCGCATCCTGCGCCGTGTTTTTGACCTTGTCGTCGGCTGCCATCGGATCCTCCTTGTGTCGTCGTTGGATGCATCCAGCTAACGCCGGAATTGAGCAGAACGACAGGCGCTTGCGCCGAGGCGATGGACAGTGCTAACGAATCAGTGCTCTGCGCGCGCGGCGTTGCGCTCGCGCACCCTGCGCTGTTCCTCACGCACGGCGGCCTGGGTTGCACGTTCGCGCACGAGCCACTCCGGTGGCGCGGCAAGAAGCGCCTTGATCTCCGCCGTCGTCAGGGCGTCGGCTACTCCGCCGCGTGCGAGGCCCGACGTCGATACGCCGAGCTTTCCCGCGACGACCTGGCGGGGATGCGGGCCGTTCAGGCGAAGCTCGACGAGCCACTCCGGGGGCGTCTCGAGCAACAGGTTCAACTCGTCGTGGGTGACGGCGGCATCCTGGAATTCGGCCGGGGTCGCCGGCAGGTAGACACCGAGCTTCTGGGCGGCTGTCGCTGGCTTCATGGTCTGGTGCGACTTCTCGGAGCTCATGTCGACAGCGTAGCCTGAGCGACGTGACTGACCACCAGGCGCTGCGCGTCGCCTTCGTTCCTGGCGTGACACTGCGCAAGTGGACGACCAGGTGGGCCGAGCGCCGACCGGGGATGCCGCTCGAGGTCCTCCCGACCGCAGAATCCGAGATCCTGGGATTGTTGCGAGGCTCCGACGCCGACCTCGCATTCGTGCGGCTCCCAATCGAACGTGATGGGCTGAGTGTCATCCGCCTGTACGGCGAACTCCCGGTCGTCGTGGTTTCGCGAGACGACGAACTGGCAGGGGAAGACAGCGTTGCGCTCGCCATGATCCAGGGGGCCGCGGAACGTCCGGCGTCGGCAAAGGATGCGGTAGAGCTGGTCGCCGCCGGGGTCGGCAGGGTCGTGTTGCCACATTCCCTGGCGAGGATGACGGCCCGCAAGGATGTCGTGGCGATCCCGGTCTCCGACGCACCCGAGACCGACATCGCACTCGTCTGGGTCGCAGCTGATACCACACCAGACATCGAGGAATTCGTCGGAATCGTGCGAGGGAGAACCGCCGCGAGTTCCCGCGCCATACCGACGCCGCCGACGCCCAAACACCGTGCGCCAGCCGACCGGGACAGGCCGAAGCCGCAGTCGCGGGCGTCACGAACGCAGGGTCGCAGGCGGCAGGGCCGCTAGTCCTGGTGCTGCCCGACGAATAGGAGCTCTGGCACCAGTGAGTCGACCTCACGGCTCCACTCGGCGGTCGACCGTCGCGACGCCCTGCTCGGTCCGCTCTCCGACAGGAAATCGATCAGCCTCCTCACCTCGGTCTCGCCGAGATCGCGTGGTTCCCGTGGATCGAGCACGTCGAGCCATGCGTCACGATCGGCGCGCCACCGTGCCGCAGTGCCGGCGGCGCCACTCGGGTGATCGGCCGACCGCAGCAGGGCCCGCACGCGGGTCGCAAGCTGGTCTGAGAACGCCATGCTCCAAGGCTAGCTATGACGGCCCAGGTTCATAAAGGCGGAGGTCAGCCGATGGTGCGGTAGATATCCCGCAGAAGGGCGATCTCCGCCAGGTGGTGGATGATTTCGCGGTTTTCCCACCAGATGATTCCGATGAAGGGGATGTGCGGGTCGAGACCCCACGGGTACTGGCCGAACCCCGGCCTCTCGAGCTGGTCATCCGTGAGCGTTTGCAGCCCATCCCGCCAGCGCTCCACCCAGTCGGAGAGGTCGGCGAGGGCTCCGGCCGCCGTCTCGCTGAAGTCGACCAGGCCGTTCGGGTCGGCTTTTCTGCCGCCGAAGGTGTACTCCCAACGACCAGCGAGGCCGCTGGTGAGGTGGCCAAGCCGCCAGGCGATGGTGGTGAGAGGGGCTGGATCGGGTTCGGTGTCTGGCGCGGCGTTGTCGAGCTGCCAGTCCCCCGGTCCGAACGGGTTCGAGCTCTCTGCTCTTCCCCGGCGGCGAATCGACCACATCGCGGGCCACGGCTCCCAGCGATATTCCCTGTCGTCGAGGCCGGCCAGGCGTTCTCCTCCGATGCTCCATGATGTGTCGAGCTGGTCGATGAGGGCGCCGAGCCTGTCGAGTGCGATGTCCATTCATCCAGTCTGGCCCCGGCGTGCGACCATGATCTGGAACGGCTCTTTCGCGACACGCCGCATGGATGTCATGGGCAATTGACAGCATCGAACATATGTTCGAACATGGGGATATGGCCTCGGCACAAGCGATCCTGCAACCAGCAGACGATGCTGCGCGCGCTTATGCCGCGCCGAAGGCCTCAGTCGAAGAACTGCAGCAGCGCATTCGGTCCATGCAGGAGACGAAGCTCGATACGCGGCTGCTTCCCACGCATCCGGCCATAGCATCCCTCCTGCCGGGCGGCGGGCTCAAACAGGGTGCGATGTACTCGCTCGAGCAGTCCGCAACCCTGCTCATGGCGCTTATCGCAGGCCCGTCCAGAGCGGGGTCGTGGTGCGGAGTCGTCGGGGTTCCTGAGTTCGGGGTCGAGGCCGCTGCATCCTTTGGAGTCGACCTTGAACGACTCGTTCTCGTACCGAATCCCGGCGACCAGTGGCTCGCCGTCACCGCCGCGATTGCGGACGTCATGCCAGTGGTAGTCGCCAGGCCCCCTCAACGTGCCTCAGACGGCAATCTCGCGCGTCTGGCGGCACGTCTGAGGCAGCGTGGTTCCACTCTCATCGTGCTGGGCGCCTGGCCGCAGAGCGAGGCGATGCTCTCGCTATCCGACAGCCAGTGGGGCGGTATCGGCCGAGGGCACGGGCATCTCACGGCGAGGCAGGCCACCGTCACGGTCTCCACCAGGCTTGGCCGCCCGCGTTCTGCCCGATTGTGGCTGCCGGATCCAGAACTGCAGTTCACGCCGATGTCGTCCCAGGCACCAGTGCCAGTGCCAGTGCCAGTGCCAGTGCGGGTGCCAGCTGAATACCTGAGGGCGGTATGAGCGCCCCTATCGCCCGCAGCATGGTGTTGTGGGTTCCTGACTGGCCGATCGTCGCATCCACCAGGGTGTCACCGCTGCAGACAGGGCTTCCGCTTGCTCTCATCGACAAGGGGCAGGTCTTCGCATGCTCTGCGTCCGCGCGCGCAGAGGGAGTGAAGCGGGGGCTTCGGGTGCGGGAGGCGCAGGCACGGTGCCCTGGCCTCATCGTGCGCGCATACGAGCAGCAGCTTGACCAACGCACCTTCGAGACGGTTGTGACGGAGGTCGAAGAACTCATGCCGGGAGTGCAGCTGCTGCGTCCGGGTATCTGCGCCATCCGTTCACGTGGGCCAGCCCGCTATTACGCAGGCGAAAAGCCCGCGGGACTCGCGCTCGTCACCCTTCTCGACCAGCTCGGCGTCCCGGGCTCCAGGGTCGGCATAGCCGATGGTCCGTTCACGGCAGAGCAGGCGGCCCGTACCGCGACGCACGTGAGGCGTGTGCGCGTCGTGCCGGAGGGCAATGCAGCCGAATTCCTGCGCGACCTGCCCGTCAGCCTCATCGACGATCCGCCGCTCATCGTGCTGCTCAGGCGGCTCGGCATCATGACGCTCGGTGATTTCGCTGCTCTGCCGGCGGATGATGTCGCCGGCCGGTTCGGTGAGGGTGGTGCGCGGCTGCACGCACTCTCGGGCGGTCTCGACTCTCGGCCGATCGTGCCGAGGATTCCCCCGGAGGAGCTCGATGTGCAGGTGGCCTTCGAGCCGGCACTCGACCGGGTAGACCAGGTTACCTTCGGCGTACGCACCGTGGCAGACGACTTCGTGCAGGGACTCGTGGGCCAGCGGCTGGTCTGCACTGCGCTTCGCGTCGAGATCGAGACGGAGCTCGGGGACTACTCCGAGCGCAGCTGGCTGCATCCACGCTCGTTCACCGCTGCGGATGTCGTCGACCGGGTGCGCTGGCAGCTGCAGGGCAGCGCAGAAGTCGATTCAGGCCTGCGCTCCGGCGTCACACGGGTGCGCATCGTGCCCGAGAGTGTCGATGCCATCGCCCACCATGAGGTCGGACTCTTCGGGGCTGGGCCTGACGAACGCATCCACCACGGGCTCTCCCGTGTGCAGAGCATGCTCGGGCACGAGGGCGTAGTGACCGCGATGGTGAGTGGCGGGAGGACGCTGGCAGACCGGCAGGCGACCATTCCGTGGGGCGACAGGCCTCTTACCCCGAGAAATCCCGTCGAGCCCTGGCCGGGGCAGCTGCCGAAACCGTTTCCTTCGACGGTCTTCCCGACTCCGCATCCCGTGCACGTGTTCGGGCCGGGCGGGGTGAGCGTCACAGTGAGCGACCGCGGCATGCTTTCTGCGCCTCCCGCGCGCTTCTCCCCCGCAGCCTCAGGGCGCGACGCCCGTGAGGTCATGGCATGGGCTGGCCCGTGGCCGGTGGCAGAGCGCTGGTGGGATGCCGCTGCCGCGCATACCGCGCACCGCTTCCAGGTCGTCGACGACCGTGGCATCGCCTGGCTCCTCGTGCTCGTGGGCGACGAGTGGTCGGCCGAAGCGAGATACGACTAGGGAGCAGTATGGGTTACAGCAATCCGCCGATCTCGTGGTCGGAGTTCGAGCGTGCCCTCTCCGGTTCTCGAAGGCCCGGTGCGCCGCCGGTCGGTGCAGACGGAGGCGACAGTCCGGCGTGGTCGAACAAGCGCATGCCGTACGTGCCGACCGGGCTGGTCGAGCCCGTCGAATCGACCGTGCCATACGCAGAACTGCACGCGCACTCCAACTTCAGCTTCCTCGATGGAGCGGCATCCCCCGAGCAGCTCCTCGAGGAGGCGAGGCGGCTGGGTCTTACGGGGCTCGCCCTCACCGATCACGATGGCCTGTACGGAATCGTGCGGATGGCAGAGGCAGCGGAGAGCTACGACATCATGACGGTGTTCGGCGCCGAGCTGTCGCTCGGCCTGCACAAGCCGCAGAACGGCGTAGCCGACCCAGAGGGCAGCCACCTCGTCGTGCTCGCCAGGGGGGAAGACGGCTATCACCGGCTCTCCGGCGCCCTCACCTCCGCCCAGCTGGCCGGAGAGGAGAAGGGGCGCCCGCTCTACGACCTCGGTGAGCTCTCCGATCGCGCGGCTGGCAAGTGGACCGTTCTGACCGGATGCCGAAAAGGCCGGGTGCGCCAGTCGCTGGCTGCGGGCGGTGGCGGCCCGGCGGCCGCGATGCGGGAGATCGATCACCTCATCGACCTGTTCGGGCGGGACAACGTGCTTGTCGAGCTCTTCGACCATGGCGACCCGCTTGCGAGCAGCTTCAACGATGCGCTCGCAGAAATCGCGGGAGCGCGTGGCCTTGGTGTCGTGGCGACGGGCAACGTCCACTACGCCACGCCGCAGCAACATCGACTCGCAACCGCCGTCGCCGCGGTGCGGGCCCGCAGGAGCCTCGACGACCTCGACGGCTGGCTGCCGGCATCCGGCGTAGCGCACCTGCGCAGCGGAGACGAGATGGCGACCCTGTTCGCGCGCTACCCCGGTGCTGTCGACCTCACAACGGAGATCGCGCGTTCTCATGCGTTCGAGCTGCGTCGTGCGCGCCCCGGACTGCCGAAGCAGCAGACACCGGATGGCCAGACCCCGATGCAATACCTGCGCGAGCTGGTCTGGGCGGGTGCGGCGGAGCGCTATCCGAACCTGAAGGAAAAGGATCGCGCGCGGATCGAGCGCGAGCTCACCGTCATCGAGGAGAAAGACTTCCCCGGTTATTTCCTGATCGTCTGGGACATCGTGCGTGAGGCGCGACAGCTTGGCATTCTTTGCCAGGGGCGAGGGTCTGCCGCGAACTCGGCCGTCTGCTACCTGCTGAAGATCACCGCTGTCGACGCGATCTTCTACGACCTGCCGTTCGAGCGATTCCTCTCGAGCATGCGAGACGAGGAGCCCGACATTGATGTCGACTTCGATTCCGATCGCCGCGAGGAGGTCATCCAATACGTCTACGAGAAGTACGGCCGCCGTAACGCCGCCCAGGTTGCCAACGTCATCAGCTATCGCCCGAAGAATGCCGTGCGTGATATGGCGAAGGCGCTCGGGCACAGTCCTGGACAACAGGACGCATGGTCGAAGCAGGTGGAGCACTGGGGCGCGCTGACAGAGAGCCAGGATCACGACATCCCGGATGCCGTGGTCGAGCTTGCCCACGAGGTCCTGAAATTCCCCCGTCACATGGGCATCCATTCCGGTGGAATGGTGCTGACCGATCGCCCGGTGGGCGAAGTATGCCCCATCGAGCATGGGCGCATGGAGGGCCGCACCGTCCTCCAGTGGGACAAAGACGACTGCGCGTGGATGGGCCTCGTCAAGTTCGACCTGCTCGGCCTCGGCATGCTCGCCGCCCTGCAGTACTGCTTCGACCTCGTTCGCGAGCACGTCGGCGAAACCTGGGCGCTCGAGACGATCCCCAAAGAAGAGGCAGGCGTATACGACATGCTGTGCCGAGCCGATTCCGTCGGGGTGTTCCAGGTCGAATCACGCGCCCAGATGGGACTTCTCCCCCGGCTGCAGCCCCGACGGTTCTACGATCTCGTGGTTGAAATCGCAATGGTTCGGCCCGGTCCCATCCAGGGTGGGGCTGTGCACCCTTTCGTCCGCCGCAAGCTGGGACAGGAGCCGGTCACCTACCTGCATCCCAAGCTGGAGGAGCCGCTGAAGCGCACACTCGGGGTACCGGTCTTCCAGGAGCAGCTCATGCAGGTCGCGATGGCCGTCGGCGGCTGCACGGGAGAAGATGCAGACCTGCTGCGCCGGGCGATGGGCTCGAAGCGCGGCATCGAGCGCATCGAATCATTGCGCGAGAAGCTGTATGCGGGCATGAAGACCAATGGCATCGAGGGGGATGTCGCAGACGAGATCTACTCCAAGATCCAGGCCTTTGCCAACTTCGGTTTCGCCGAGAGCCA
>DASYEE010000113.1:0-2343 GCA_036499165.1 Galbitalea sp.
AGGCACGACCCATGGGAACGAGTATCTCGACATCTACCGTCGAATTGACGTTTCCAGCTCCGGCCGATTGGCCAATTGGGGTCCGGGCGGCGTGGACGGATCGTACGTCCTCGGATAAGGCAGACATAACTCACCTTATCGGAAGCGTTGGCAGGACGACCGAGCGGTGAATTCGAGGTTCAGGCGTCGGCCGGCAGGATGCGAAACGGGCGTCCACCAGGCGCTCGCAGCACACGAAAGTGCCGCTCGTCGAGCGTGAGAATCTCGTGAACCCGATGCCGCTCCGCAAGGACGACGATGGAAGCATCTGCAAGGCCGAGATTGACGCCAGGGAGGCGGTCCATGATCTCAACGGCCGCAGCAACGTCATCGTTGTCGAACGGTTCGAGCTGGTAGGCCCCTGCCGCCACGTCATCGACGAGGCTGCGCGCCACCGACGCTGAAACCCGCTTCGCCAAGAGGTAGTCCAGCTCGGCAAGGACGAAGGGCGAGAGCAGGCGTGGAGCCCCGGACCTTCGAAGGGCTTCCGCGGCGACAACGTGCTGGGGCTGCGACTCGTCCAAAGCCGCGATCAGGCCACTCGCGTCGATGAGGATCACCGATCCTCGCCGAAGCCCTCGATGTAGTCGTCTACACGCGAGGCAAGGTCCGGGATGCCACTCTTGAACAATGGGATTCTAGGTTCGGCTGTTCGGTGGCGTGCCGTCACCGTCTCGATCCCTTCGCGAATCAGGTCCGCTTCGCTGCGGCCTTCGGCCCTGGACGCCCGCTCCAACGCGAGCTTCTGGGCTCCCGTCAGATACACCGTCGTCTTCTCCATGCCACCCATCATACCATATGTTCGGGTTGGCGCCGAGGTCAGCCGTGCCGCCGCCCAGGCACCGCTGGCGAGGGCCTCGTTCGGCAGGTAGCCGCTGCCGTCGGCGCAACCGGACGGCTGCCGGCGCGTAACCGAAGACAATTGAGCGCACATGATCCTGCCGAAGGTCCGCGATCCCAGGTTCATCACGATTCGTCGCGGTGGCAGCCTGACCGATGACGACCACCAGCTCCTCGCGCTCTGGGCGGCGGACTGTGCCGAGCACGTCCTGGAACAGTTCGAGCGGGCGCGGCCGCACGACGCTCGCCCGCGACGTGCACTGGAGCTCGCGCGAGCGTGGGCGCGGGGTGCGGCGACGATGACCGAGGCTCGAACGGCGGCCGGTCATGCGAACGGAGCGGCCAGGGACCTCCGAGGCGCGCCGCGGTTCGCTGCGTATGCGGCAGCCCAGGCTGGCGTCGTCGCGCACGTCGCTGCGCACGAGCTCGGTGCCGCCGCGTACGCCATCAAGGCCGTTCGAGCAGCCGCACCGGAGGGATCGGCCCAACGCGCGGGGCGGTCCGAGTGCGCCTGGCAGCACGACCAGCTCCCGTCGAGGATCCGCGAGCTGGTCCTGGACGACCAGCGATTGCGAAATGCGATCTGCTGGTCGGCCTTCGACTGCTGACCGATCCGCTGCGATCAGGCCGCGAGGACGTGCACGTCGTACGCCGCGAAGGCCCGATCGCGGCTGATGATCAGCGCGTCGAGGCGCTGTGCCTGGGCGATGAGCATGCGGTCGAAGGGGTCGCCGTGATGCCGTGGCAGATTCGCGGCGATGACGGCGTCGGTCGCGGTGAAGGGCACGGTTGCGAACTGCGCTGCTTCGATCTCGGTCAGGAGATCGGACGACCCAGTGAGCCTGCCCGCTGCCTGCTTCGCGGCGATCTCCCAGACCGAGGCCGCCGAGACCAGGATGTCGTTCGCCGGGTCCGCGATCGTGCGTCGGGCTGGCGGGCTCAGCGTCGCGGCATCGTCGAGCCACCACAGCAGCGCATGGGCGTCGACGAACACGATCACGACCCGAAGGCCTCGTCGAACTCCGGCAGCGGGGCGTCGAAGTCGTCGCTGATCCAGATCCTGCCCTTGAGCAGCCCGGGCTTGCGGGGCTCGCGCAACGCGCGATACGGAACAAGTCGGGCGACCGGCCGGCCCGCCCGCGCAAGCGTGATCTCCTCCCCTGCCTCGACGCGCTCTAGCAACCGCGACAAGTGGGTCTTTGCATCGTGGACGTTGACCGCCTTCTCCATGTCGGGACCGTACGTCCTTAGTCCGACTTAGTCAAGCTGAGCGACATCTCTCGAGTCTGGGCCGAATGCGCGATCCTTGACCGATGGCGAAGCCGACGCGGCTCCAGTTCCTGCGACCGGTCACCACGAACCTGTTCAACCCGCTCTCGCGGCACGTCGCAGGGTGGCTGCCAGGGTTCGGAATCCTCATCTACCGGGGTCGAACGTCCGGGCGGACGTACCGGACGCCGATCA
>DASYEE010000114.1:0-5363 GCA_036499165.1 Galbitalea sp.
TCCAGCTCGAGCTCGTCCAGCTCCTCGTCGTAACCCAAGGGAGGGCGCGCGTTAGGAGCGCGCGCCCTCTCCCTGGTCCCGCTAGTTCGAGGAGGCAGGCATGGCGCTCGCAACACAGGCAGACGTCGAGGCACGCCTTCGCAGGGACCTGACGACGGCCGAAGGGTTGAGCATCGCCGCCGACTTGGCTGACGCTTCTGCCGAGGTAATCGGGTACTGCCGCCAGGACTTCGAGCCCTCGCCCTATCCGAGTGCGGTCGTCGGGGTCGTGGCGAAGATGGTTGCACGCTCCTACGCGCGTACTGCTGGTTCAACGGGTGCGTTCGCTCAGGAGCAGAACGCGGGTCCGTTCGGGGTCAAGTACTCCGCGGATTCCTCGGTGGGTGACGTGTGGCTGACCGCTGGGGACAAGTTGGCCCTGCGCCCGTACCGCCGCGGTGGCGGGATGACCTCGGTGCAACTCGTCGGCGAGCGTTACGAGATCACCGAGTCTTCGGATGATGAGTCCTCGTCTAGTTCGTCTTCCAGTTCATCCTCGTCTTCCTCCTCGTCTTCCAGTTCTTCGAGTTCCTCGTGAGCCTGCCCACCCCGTACACCCTGGCTGTCAAGCGTCGCCAGACGGGCTCCAGGGATTCCCACGGCAAGCCTTCGGTGACCTACGCGGCTGGAGTCGCCTGGCCGGTGCACGGCTACGCACCTGGTGCCGACGCGACTCGCTCGGACGCCAATCGCGACCTGTCGCTGATCTTGTGGACGGTATACGCACCCGCCGACAACCTCGCTCCGGGCGAGCTGGATCTGGTCACTCTCGGCGGCGTGGACTACATGGTTGAGGGTCGCCCTGATGACTGGACCAAGGGGCCGTGGCTGCATCCGACTGCTGGCCTCGTGGTCGAACTCAAGCGAGCGGAGGGGTAGTCATGGCGAAGGTTCGGCTCAAGTGGAACCAGCCTGCATTCGTTGCGATCGACACCGCCCCAAAGGCGCTGGAACTCGTCCGCTCGAAGGTCGATGCCATCGCTGCGGCCTGCAACGAGCAGTCTTCCTGGGGCGGGTACGCCTCGGGTGCTGCGATTCACCCCGACCGCGTTCGCGGAACCGTCTGGTCCTTCGACAACCGAGTTGACGAGGCCCGCGACAACCGGATGATCCGGAACCTCGATGCCTGACGCGCTCGCCCCGGCTGACATCGAGGCCGCGGTCGTCGGCCTGCTCGACGCCGGGATGACATCCGATGTGGCGACCGAGGTTCCCAACCCACGCCCGACCGACCAGCGTTACGTGCGGGTACGTGTCACGGGCGGAAATCCGGCGAACCTGATCCAGTCCCTCCCCCGCGTACTGGTAGAGGTCTGGGCGCCGGACGAGACGACCGCCTTCAACGATGCACAGAAGGCATGGGCGTTGCTCTGGGCGGCCCAACACTCGTTCGTCGACACCGTCTGGGTGGCAGACGTCGAGTCCTCGCTGCCGGTGAACTTCCCGGACCCAGACACCGAGTCTCCGCGCTACCAGTTCGTCACCCAGATTCGGGCGAGCCTGCAAAAGGTTTCCGTCTGACACATGCCTCCGCTGCGGCGACCGCTGCGGGATCAGGGCCAGCAACCTGATGAAAGGCAATCGCAATGACGCAGAACTCTGCAAACGTCGTCGCCGCGTCCCCCGTCGCGACTGGCGGGATGCTCGTGGCACCGCTCGGGACACCGCTCCCGACCACGGCGACCGAGGCGCTCAACGCCGCGTTCGTCCCACTGGGCTACATCAGCAACGACGGCCTCCAGAACACCGGGGATGCGGCGTCGCTCGAGGACGTGTTCGCGTGGGGCGGCGATCTGGTCGCGACCCTGGAGACCACGGGTTCGATCAAGCGCTACACCTCGAAGCTGATCGAGTTCTTCAACCCGGACGTGGCGAACTTCCTCTACGGGTCTTCGAACGTGACCATCGTTCCCGCTGCCGGCGTGGACGGCACGAAGATCAGCATTGCCGACAAGGGCACCACCATCGCCCGGTCCTGTGTTGTCTACGACATGAAGTACCAGGGCAAGCGGGCTCGTGTCGTGGTTCCGCTCGGTCAGCCGGTTGTGACCGCCGAGGACCCGTTCGTGCACACCGCACTGGCCGGCTCGGAGGTTCAGGTGACCTGCTTCAAGGACGCCTCTGGCAACCGCCAGTACCTCTACCTCGTCAACGATGACATCGACGACTCCTCGTCCAGTTCGTCCTCGTCCAGTTCGTCCTCGTCGAGCTGACACACGTAGTCCACCAGGGCGGGGTTCCATCGCTGGCCCGCCCCGCCCTGGTGCCACACCCCTTCGGCCAGCGAACATCGAAGGGTCAGCGACCATGTTTGAAGTCCCGAAGTCCAAGCGCTCCTTGAAGGCGAACCGGTTTCCGTTCAAGATCGGCACGAAGTCCCATGACGTGCCGTTGCTGAAGTTCGCGCCGGTCGAGGCGACCCTGCTCTGGGAACAGGGCCGCGACACCGCGGGACTGCTCGCATGCTGCGACAAGCCAGAAGTCGAAGCGGCGCTGCGGACCCTTGACTCCGACCAGCTCGACGCTCTCTCCGATGCCTGGATTGCTGCCTCCAGGGTGTCGCCGGGGGAATCCGAGAGCTCCGACGACTCCTAGGCGAGCACGGCGGAGCCATCGAGCGCGACCTGCTCTGCGAGGGGCTGCGGCTCGACGACCTGGGCACGACGGCGTTAACGTGGCGCGACCTGCTGGTGTTCATCCAGCATTCGCCGCCCGATTCTGCGTTTGGGCGTGCATGCGACCCGGACTGGTGGATCACCGGCGAGGTGCAACTTCTCCGCGAAATTGACCACGACCTGAAGGTCTTGGCTTGGCAGCGGACCTCGGATGCACAACTGCGCCCGGAGTCCCAGCGCGAGTACCCCGAGCGGTTGCCACTGAGCGCGGCCGAGGTCAAGGCAGCGAAGGCGAAGGCACCCCTGATCCCGAGCCCGCTACCGATTGCCGAGATGGCGAAGTGGCTGGGCTGGACGAAACCCGATGACGTGAAGGAGGAGTGATGACCGAAGGCGTCGAACTCCTCACCGCCTACATCTCGATCGTCACCGAGTCCTCGAAGGTCGCCCCAGAGATCAAGCGGTCTCTCGGCATCGCGTCCAAGGAGGGCGACCGGGCAGGCAAGGCGGCGGGTTCGAAGTTCGGGACCTCGTTCGGCAAGTCGGCGAAGTCCCTGCTCGCCGGTGCGGGTATCGGGCTTGGGGTGGCGTCGGCGGTTGGCTTCCTCAAGGATGCGAACGCCGAGGCGCGGGAGTCCCAGAAGGTCGGGGCTCTGACTAACCAGGTCATCAAGTCCACGGGCGGCATAGCGAAGGTTTCCGCGAAGCATGTCAACGACCTGTCGAATGCGCTGAGCAAGAAGGTCGGCGTCGACGACGAAATCATTCAGTCTGGCGAGAATGTCCTACTGACCTTCAAGAACGTCCGCAACGAGGTCGGCCAGAGCAACAAGATCTTCGACCGCGCGACGGCTGCGGCGACCGACCTGGCCTCCACGCCGCTACTGGGCGGGAACGTCACGGCTGCAGCGAAGCAGCTCGGCAAGGCGCTGAACGACCCGGTCCGGGGAACTCTGGCGCTCACTCGGGCCGGCGTGACCTTCACCGATCAGCAGAAGGCGCAGATCAAGGCGCTGGTAAAGTCCGGCAAGACCCTTCAGGCACAGAAGGTCATTCTGAAGGAGGTCGAGTCCCAGGTCGGTGGCGCCGCTGCTGCCCAAGCCACTGCGGGTGACAAGGCCAAGGTCGCGCTCAAGAACCTCGAGGAGACCATCGGCACCGGGCTCCTGCCCGTCGTAGACGACCTGTCGAACTTCTTCACCACGAAGGCTGCCCCGGCAATTTCGAAGTTCGCTCAAGGGATGCAGGACGGCACCGGCGCGGGCGGTGACTTCGCCAAGGATCTCCGCGAGGTCGCAGGCGTCGCTAAGACCCTGATCGGCTTCATCGATGGACTGCCGGGACCGGTGAAGAAGTTCGGTATCGAGGTCGCCATTGGGGCGGTGGTCCTCGGCAAACTGAATAGCGGCCTGGACACCGTCATCGGCAAGGGCAAGAACTTCAGGACCGAACTCTCACAGATTGGCACCCAGGGGTCGAAGTTCAACACCACGCTCCGCAACATGGCGGGCGCTGGGGGTCTGTTGGCGTTCCAGGATGGCCTACATCGCACAGACCATGCCCTGGGAACCACAGAAACGACCCTCGGAGGCTTCGCTGCGGGTTTCGCGGTCGGCGGTCCCATCGGCGGCGGGATCGGCGCTGGGATCGGCCTGTTCATCGGGCTCAAGAACGCTATCGACGGGTCCAGCAACGCGAAGCTCCCAACCCCGAAGCAGCTCGGGCTCACCGCGATCATCGGCGCTCTGGACGAAGCCAACGGGCTGGTGGCCGACAAGAACGGGATCGTGGCGTTCATCAACGGCAAGACGAAGGGCACCCCGCCCAAGGGGGTGGCGGTCGGCACGACGATCCGTGATACCGCGCGCCTCTACGGCATCCCTGACCGCTCTGTGGTTGGAGCCCTCGCTGGCAGCACCGCCGATTTCCTACGGATCAAGAAGATCCTCGACGCCGCGGCGAGGAAGCCGGGGCAGGCTGGGCTACTCGCACAGGGCGATCGGGCCACCATCCTGGACTCCATCAAGGCATTCAGGAAGTCGGAGGAGCAGAAGCGGTTCCAGCTCCTCAAGACCATCGCGTTGACGAAGAACTACGGGAAGAGTCTCGACGCGCTCCCGCCCAACAAGCGGACGGTGGTGCAGGCTACGGGCATTCTGCCGACCGTTCGCGGCGTTGAGGACATGGCGAAGAAGATTCGCGCCACGCCCAAAGAGGTAGACATCCTCTTCGCGGCGGCTGGAGTCCCTGAGACCAAGACCGACGCCAAGCGGGTCAACGACGCGGTTGCCGCTGTGCCGAAGACCCACAAGACCACCTTCACCGCCGACACGTCCAACGTGACAACCAAACTGAGCAATCTCTACCACCTGACGCAGAGCATCATCACGGGGTTCGGGTCCATCAATATTCCTGGCGGGCGGGCGACGGGTGGTCCTGTGCGCGCCGGCCAGCCGTACATCGTGGGTGAGCACCGTCCTGAACTGTTCGTGCCGGATGCCAACGGCAGGATCTTGCCGCGCGTCCCGAGCGCCATGTCCGGACCCATCAGCAGTGCCGGGCAGCGGACCGCCTTGACGATCACGAACTGGCAGACGGGTACTGGCTACTTCGAGGACGTTGCTGACTCTCGTGTCGGCGCCCAGCGCGGCCTCGACGGGATGCAGAACAGGGCGTTCGGCTGATGGCATCGGTGACCGTGTTCCCGAG
>DASYEE010000115.1:0-25391 GCA_036499165.1 Galbitalea sp.
CACAACGAAGACGCGAAGGCCCGCGAAATCGTCGAGCTGGCGAAGACGCAGGATGTCCTGGTGCTCTCAGACGCGGGGATGCCGGCAATCAGTGACCCGGGCTTCCCTCTCGTGGCCGCCGCCGCGGCAGCAGGGGTCACCGTCACCGCCCTCCCCGGGCCGAGTGCCGTGCTGACGGCGCTCGCGGTCAGCGGCCTGCCGACAGATCGATTCACGTTCGAGGGCTTCCTTCCGCGCAAGGGGCGCGTTGCGTACTTCACGGCCCTTTCTCGCGAGCAGCGCACGATGGTGTTCTTCGAGTCGCCGAATCGACTCCCCGCAGCGCTCGCCGACCTTGCGAAGGCGTTGGGGGCGAACCGGCGTGCGGTGGTCTGCCGTGAGCTCACGAAACTTCACGAAGAGGTCAGGCGCGGCACGGCAGAAGAGCTCGCTGAGTATTTCAAGGATGGCGCGCGGGGAGAGATCTGCCTCGTCGTCGAGGGCGCTGCGCCCGCCACGGCGAACCTCGAAGACGGCGTCGGGCAGGTGCTCGCCTTGGTCGCGCAGGGTGTCCGGTTGAAGGAAGCGTCCACGGAGGTCGCGGAGGCGACCGGCCTCAGCCGCCGCGAGCTCTACGAGGGCGCGCTCGCTGCGCGCTGACCGCTCCGGACGGTGACCGACGCTCGGTCGACGCCATCAGTCGTTCGAGAAGGCGCAATGGCCTTTGGGCTGGTACTCGAAACCCGAGTTCGTCGTCGACGCCGTGAATTTCCTCCCGAGTTTCGTGTAGTGGATAGCCGGGTCGAGAAAGAGGGCAGCGGAATTGCCGGGGTCCCGCACAAAACGCAGGAGCAGGTAGGTGCTCGCCCCCGGCTGAAGCGTGGTGCCGTCGAGACTTGCGCGCTTGCTCCAGGTCGAGATAGCGGGCGGGTAGTCGAAAGAGCTCGTGACGATGGTGCCGTCTGCGCGGAGGTCGGAGGGCGGTTCGACCGTCCAGGTGCCGGCGACACGCCCGCCGTATTCGATGGTGAAAGAGACGCCGGTGAGCGTGAGCGGTGCGGAGTCGTCGTTGTCGACGCCGAAGCCGAGCACGACATCCCGGCTGGCGGAGTTGGTGCTGCAGATGCTCGCCCCGGACCCCTCGATGCGCAGCTGGCCGGGCCGGGGAACCGGGACGATCGTGTAGTGCGGAGTCGGCAACGGCTCCGGCGCGCTCCGCGGTGCGCAGGCCGACAACGCCAGCAGCACTCCGCAAGCCAGCGCAGCCGCGAGCAGGGCGCTGCGGCGAACGGCGAACCCTGGCATCCTCACCCGCCGAGCCTATCGATGGGCTCTCGCCGCGCTCGCCGCACCGCTGTTGCTGGCGAACTGCCGGCCGAGGCCGTAGCTTGGATGCCGTGAGTGCTTCATGAGAGCGCTGTACAAGGGACATCGCGGTCCAGGACTCGACATGATCGAGCGCCCAGAACCCGAACCCGGTTATGGCGAAGTAAAAATCCGAGTAGAACGTACCGGCATCTGCGGTACTGACCTGCATATCGAATCCTGGGATGCCTGGGCAGCCGGTGCCGTTGCCGCACCCCTCGTTCCCGGCCACGAATTCTCGGGGCGGGTCGTCCAGCTTGGCGACGGGGTGACATCCGTGTCAGTCGGCGACCAGGTGTCGGGCGAAGGCCACATCGTCTGTGGAACGTGCCGCAACTGCCGCGCGGGCAGGCGGCAGATGTGCATCCGCACGATCGGTCTCGGTGTCGACCGCGACGGCGCTTTCGCCGATTTCGTGGTCATGCCGGAAACGAATGTCTGGATTCATCCGGACGGCATCGATCCGGATCTGGCCGCGATTTTCGATCCGTTCGGAAACGCAGTACACACCGCGCTATCGTTCCCGCTGGCTGGCGAGGATGTTCTCATCACGGGAGCCGGACCGATCGGCCTGATGGCGGCGAAGGTCGCACGGTTCGCGGGCGCGCGGTTCGTCGTGATCACCGACGTCATCGAAGAGCGGCTTCAGCTCGCACGCGAAATGGGAGTCGACCTCGCCGTGAATGTCGCATCGGAGCGTATCGAGTCAGCGCAGGCGCGACTCGGGATGCGCGAGGGGTTCGACATCGGCATGGAGATGAGCGGGCATCCGAGCGCCCTTCCCAGCATGGTCGCGAACCTCACCCACGGCGGCCGCGTCGCGGTGCTCGGCCTGCCGAGCCAGCCGATCAGCCTCGACTGGGGCAAGGTCATCACGCACATGATCACCATCAAGGGCATCTACGGTCGCGAGATGTTCGAGACCTGGTACGAGATGAGCGCGATGCTCGCGACGGGCCTCGATATCTCGCCCGTGATCACCGACCGTTTTGCCGCAGAAGACTGGGCGGATGCGTTCGCTGCGGCGGCAAGCGGCGCGCGAGGCAAAATAGTCATGGACTGGAGCTAAAGGATGCGCTCGACCGAATTTTCCACGCAGCTGCGCGCCACGCTCGACGACATCGAGACGGCCGGCCTCAGCAAGGTCGAGCGACCGCTTGCTGGCGCGCAGGGCGTCCACGTGATCGCTGCTGGCATGCCTGTGCTGAACTTCTGCGCCAACAACTACCTCGGGTTGGCCAATCATCCCGAGGTGCTGGCCGCGGCTCGGAAGGGCATCGACGACTGGGGTTTCGGCACAGCGAGCGTGCGCTTCATCGCGGGCACGCAGCAGCTGCATCTCGACCTCGAGGCCGAGATCTCGGCGTACCTGGGGACCGAGGCGACGATCCTGTTCCCGTCGTGCTTCGACGCCAACGGAGCCGTGTTCGAGGTGCTGCTCAGTGCTGACGATGCTGTCATCTCAGATGAGCTGAACCACGCGTCGATCATCGACGGCATCCGGCTCTCGAGAGCCGCGCGCTTCCGGTACAGGAACCGCGATCTCGCAGACCTCGAACAACAGCTGCAGGATGCTGCGGGTCACCGGCGCCGACTGGTCGTGACCGACGGCGTCTTCTCGATGGACGGCTACTACGCGCCGCTGCCGGAGATCTGTGCCCTCGCGGAGAAATACGATGCGCTGGTGATGGTCGACGACTCGCATGCCGTGGGCTTTGTGGGCGATACGGGCGCCGGAACACCAGAGAAGTTCGGAGTGCGTGATCGCGTCGACATCCTCACCGGGACCCTCGGCAAGGCTCTCGGTGGCGCATCGGGCGGCTACGTCAGTGGACCGCGCGATATTGTCGAGCTGCTGCGGCAGCGCGGCAGGCCATACCTGTTCTCGAATGCCGTCGCGCCCTCAGCGGTCGCCGGCGCGATGGCGGCCCTGCGCATTGCTCGCACGGATTCGGCCGGCCGTGCGCGACTCTGGCACAACGCTGATCGGTTCAGGACCGCGATGACGGCTGCGGGCTTCACGCTCCTGCCGGGGGAGCACGCGATCGTGCCCGTCATGTTCGACGACGAGTCGACCGCGGTCGCGGTTGCCGCGGCACTGTTCGAGCGCGGCATCTACGTGACGGCGTTCTCCTATCCGGTCGTGCCGCTAGGCAGGGCGCGCATTCGCATCCAACTCTCGGCCGCGCACAGCGACGACGACATCGACAAGGCCGTAGCGGCGTTCAGCGCAGCTTCGGCAGAGGTGAGAAGACCATGACCGCCCACTCCAGCATCGGCGTCTTCGATCTCTTCACAATCGGGATCGGTCCATCCTCGTCGCACACCGTCGGGCCCATGAGAGCCGCGGCCGATTTCGCGGACCGGATCGCGGGGCAGCTCGCCGAGGTCACGACGCTAAGCGTTCACCTGTACGGCTCACTCGCGGCGACAGGGCGCGGGCACGGCACGTTCACCGCCGTCCTGCTGGGGCTCGAGGGGAATCAGCCCGACCGAATCCTGCCAGTGGAAGTGGATGCTGAAATCGCGCGTATTGCCGATGGTGGTGCCCTCATGCTGGGTGGCGCGACTGCGCTGCAGTTCGGAGTGGACGACATCGTGCTGCACCCGCTGACGGTGCTGCCGCGACATCCGAACGGCATGAAATTCGCGGTTGTGGATGCCGCGGGCGAGACGATCGCCGCTGAGACCTACTTCTCGCTGGGTGGTGGGTTCATCGCGCGCGAGGGTGGCGATGAAGCAGATCGTGAGCCGCAGAACCCCATCCCGATGCCGTTCGAGACGGCGGCCGAGTTGCTTGCGCACTGCGATCGGGAGGGCCTGCACTTCTCCACCGTGATGTTCCGCAACGAGTTGGCGACGCGCGACGCGCTCGAGATCAAGGAACAACTTCTGCACATTCGCGACGTGATGCTGGAATGTGTCGCGTCGAGTCTGAAGCGCGAGGGCATGCTGCCGGGCGGCCTGCAGGTGCGCAGGCGCGCGCCGGAGTGGCACGAGCGGCTGTTGCGCGAAGATCCGACCGGTCGCGACCCGATGTTCTGGCAGGAGTGGGTGAACCTCGTCGCACTCGCTGTGAACGAGGAGAACGCGTCGGGCGGAAGGGTCGTCACGGCGCCGACGAATGGCGCCGCTGGCATCATCCCCGCGACCCTCTACTACGCCATGAACTACGCGCCGGGAATGGCCGATGCTGACGACGCCACGAAGGATGCCGCTGCCGTGACGTTCCTGCTCGCCGCCGGAGCGGTCGGGGTGCTGTACAAGGAGCGGGCATCGATCTCGGGCGCCGAGATGGGCTGCCAGGGCGAGGTCGGATCAGCGTCGTCGATGGCTGCCGCCGGGCTCGCAGAAGTCATGGGCGGAACGCCGCGCCAGGTCGAGAACGCGGCCGAGATCGCGATGGAGCACAACCTTGGGCTCACCTGCGATCCGGTCGGCGGCCTGGTGCAGGTGCCGTGCATCGAGCGCAACGCGATTGCCGCTGCGCAGGCCATCAATGCATCGAGGATGGCGTTGTGGGGTGACGGAACACATCGCGTCTCGCTCGACGAGGTCATCGAGACCATGCGCCAGACGGGCCACGACATGTCGTCGAAGTACAAGGAGACCGCCCTCGGCGGACTCGCGGTCAACGTCGTCGAGTGCTGACGGCGCGGGCGGGTACACGATTGGACGTTGCGCGGGAGAGCGCGGCCACGAAGACTGGGGTGAACGGATGCCGATGGAGGTACGTGTGTCGAAAGCGGTGCGGTTCAGTCGATATGGCGGCAGCAATGTGCTCGAGGTCGTCGAGGTGGATGACCGGCCGCCCGGCCCTGGTGAGGTGCGTGTGCGAGTGGTCTCGGCCGGCCTCAACCCGGGCGAGATCACGATTCGCGAGGGTGGCATGGAGTCCGCGTACCCGTCGAGATTTTCTCGCGGGGAGGGCGCCGAGGGGCAGGGCAGCGACTTCGCTGGAGTGATCGTCGAGGTTGGCGATCGCGTCGACGGCGTTTCCGTCGGTGACCAGGTCATCGGCTTCAGCGACGGGCGAAACGCTCAGGCGGAGTCGATCACGATCGCGGCCGAGCGAGTCATCCCGAAGCCGCACGGTGTCAGTTGGGATGTCGCTGGCTCGCTCTTCGTCGTGGGCACGACCGCTCGCGCGTGCGTCGATGCCGTGCGCATCCGCCGCGGCGACACGGTAGTCGTCGCCGGTGCGGCCGGTGGCGTCGGGATCCTCGCGACCCAGCTTGCGGTCCTCGGTGGGGCGGCCGTCGTTGCCACGGCCAGCAAGGAGAATCACGCGTTCCTGGAGTCGATCGGCGCAATCCCCGTCGAGTACGGCAAGGGGCTCGTCGATCGGATTCGCGCAATCGTGCCGGACGGCGTCGACGCATTCATTGACACCCACGGCGACGGCAACGTCGAGGCAGCGGTGAAGCTCGGCGTCGACCGCGATCGCATCAACACGATCATCGATTGGTCGGCTCGCAAGAAGTTCGGCGTACGTGGCGACGGGATGTCGAGCGTCGCGCAACGCGAGGCACTGATCGAGCTCGCGCGACTGATCGGCAATGGCGAGCTCGAGCTTCCGATCCAGGCGACGTATCCGCTCGACCAGGTGCGCGCGGCCTACGAGCGCCTGGCCAAACGCCACGGACTCGGCAAGATCGTGCTCGAGGTGACGCCGGCACCGTAGGCAGCGGTCGCGCCGCGTTGACCCGGGCTAGCCAGTCTGACAGAATTACCTTCCGAACGGTCGGTAATGAAATCCCAACGGAGGGCGTGGCTCGTGGCTGAGGCTTATCTGGTCGGCGGAGCGCGCACACCGGTTGGCCGCTATGGCGGCGTGCTGGCCAGCGTCCGCCCGGACGACCTCGCTGCTCTCGTCGTCAAAGAAGCCGTTTCTCGTGCCCGAATCGACGCGGCACTCATCGATGATGTGATCCTCGGCGGGGCGAACCAGGCTGGCGAAGACAATCGCAACGTTGCGCGGATGGCTGTGCTGCTTGCGGGCCTGCCAGAGGACATCCCGGGCATCACGGTCAACCGTCTCTGCGCATCCGGGCTGTCGGCGATCATCATGGCCGCGCAGGCGATCAGGGCGGGAGACGCCGATCTCATCGTCGCCGGCGGGGTCGAGTCGATGACGCGTGCGCCGTGGGTCCAGGCGAAGCCCGAGAAGGCGTTCGCGAAGCCCGGCGCCCAGTTCGACACATCAATCGGCTGGCGGTTCACGAACCCGAGGATGACCGACCGCGAGAAGGCGACGTTCTCAATGCCGGAGACGGGCGAAGAAGTCGCGCGCGTCGATGGGATCACCCGCGAAGACGCCGACGCGTTCGCTCTCCGCAGCCACGAGCGAGCGGTCGCGGCGATGGATGCCGGTCGCTTCGATCGAGAGATCGTCGCCGTCGAGACGCGCGCAGGTACCGTGCTCCAGGATGAGGGACCACGGCGCGACACGACGGCGGAGGCGCTCGCTCGACTTCGCCCTGTCGTGGTCGGCGGAACCGTGGTTACCGCGGGAAATTCGAGTTCTCTCAACGACGGCGCATCGGCGATTGTCGTGGCGAGCGGCGAGGCTGTGCAGAAGTACGGACTGGATGCGCGTGCTCGAGTGGTCGTCGGAACGAGCGTCGGCGTCGCCCCGGAGGTGATGGGCCTTGGGCCAGTGCCGGCCACGCAGCGGGCGCTCGTACGGGCGGGACTGACCATCGGCGACCTCGGCTCTGTCGAACTCAATGAGGCATTCGCGACTCAAGCCATCGCCGTGATGCGTCGGCTGGGATTGAACTCCGACCTCGTGAACGCGGACGGCGGGGCTATCGCGCTCGGGCATCCACTCGGGTCAAGCGGATCCCGGCTCGTCGTCACCCTGCTCGGCCGGATGGAGCGTGAAGCGTCGCGCTACGGGCTTGCGACGATGTGCGTCGGAGTTGGCCAGGGCACGGCGCTGATCGTCGAGCGGGTGGAGTGAGCGTGCCTGCGCCGCTCGGTGAGACCGAAGACCTGCAGACGATCAGCGTTACGCGGCTCCGCGACCGGGTGATCGTGCGGCTGAACCGTCCTGAGGTTCGCAACGCGATCAACCAGCAGATGGTCGACGAGCTGCACGGGGCCTGCGCTGAGCTTGAGGTGGTGCCGCGCATCCTGATCGTCATCGGTGCCCGAGGCGTGTTCGCGTCTGGGGCAGACATCCGCGAGCTTCGTGATCGCACCTCGGAGGATGCGCTGAAGGGCATCAACACGACGCTCTTCACTCGCATCGCCGAGCTGCCGATGCCCGTGATCGCTGCGATCGACGGATACGCGCTCGGCGGCGGAGCGGAGCTGGCCTATGCGGCCGACTTCCGCATCGCAACTCCTCAACTGAAGATCGGCAACCCCGAGACAGGTCTCGGCATCATCGCGCCGGCCGGAGCGCTCTGGCGACTTCGCGAACTCGTCGGTGAGCCGCTCGCGAAAGAGATCCTGCTGGCGGGGCGCGTGATCGGTGCGGATGACGCGCTGGCCGCGCACCTGGTCACCCGCATCGTCGAGCCGGACGCACTGCTCGCCGCCGCACATGAACTCGCCGACGAGATCGCGGCGAAGGACCCGGCCGCCACCCGCGCGACGAAGGCAGTCATGCGCATTCCTCTCGGAGAGCATCCCGTGATCGATCTGGCCGCCCAGGCCGTGCTGTTCGACTCCGAGGAGAAGCATCGTCGGATGACCGAGTTTCTCGAGCGGCGGAAGCGATGAGCGCGTCAGGAACGGTGCCGGTGCCAGCGACCGTTGGCGTGCTCGGCGGCGGGCGCATGGGTGCGGGAATTGCACACGCGTTCCTGACCTCGGGCAGCGTCGTCGCCATCGTCGAACAAGACCAGGAGCAGGCTGCTGCAGCGCTCGGCCGGCTGGCGAACGCGGTGCAGGCGAGCGTGGATCGCGGGGCCGTCGACGAGCCTGCCGCCGCGATCCTCGCCCGGGCAAGTATCTCGACCTCGACGACCGTGTTCGAGGCCTGTGAGCTCGTGATCGAGGCGGTGCCGGAGGATGTCGCGCTGAAGCTCGATTCCCTGGCGCGAATCGAGGCCGTGGTGGCAGCATCCACGGTGATCGCGACCAACACGTCATCCATCTCGGTCACCGAACTCGGGTCGAGTCTCAGCAGCGCAGTGCGTTTTCTGGGGCTCCATTTCTTCAACCCCGTACCCGGATCCGCACTCGTCGAAATTGTCGTGGGCCACGAGAGCGCCCCGGCAGTCGTGGCGCGCGCTGAGGGCTGGGTGGAGGCCATCGGCAAGACGCCCGTGACCGTTCGCGACTCACCCGGCTTCGCGTCGTCGAGGCTCGGTCTCGTGATCGGCCTCGAGGCGATCCGGATGCTCGAAGAGGGCGTCGCGAGCGCGGCGGACATCGATGCGGCCATGGTGCTCGGCTACAAGTTCCCGGTTGGGCCGCTCAGGCTCACCGACATCGTGGGGCTGGATGTCCGGCTTGGCATCGCGGAGTACCTCCACGAACACCTGGGCGAGCGTTTTGCGCCGCCGCAGCTGCTTCGCGACAAGGTGGCAGCGGGCGAGCTCGGACGCAAATCCGGGCGCGGGTTCTTCGACTGGGACGCGCAGTGAGCTGGGAAGTAAACAAGGGAGAGTTCCAATGACCGCAATCCTGCCGAGCTACGTCAAGGGCGAGTGGTTCACCCCGGCCACAGCGAGCGGCGCTGCCGAGGTCAGGGATGCCTCGACGGGCGAACTCCTCACTCTGGTCAGTGCTGCGGGCCTCGACCTCAAGGGTTCCCTCGACTACGCCCGGACGGTTGGCCAGGCCTCGCTCGGTGAGCTGACCTTCCACGAGCGCGCGATGCTGCTGAAGCAGATGGCGCAGGTGCTCACCGAGCACAAGAACGAGCTCTACGAACTCTCGAGCCGCACCGGTGCCACCAAGATCGACTCGCTGACCGACATCGACGGTGGAATCGGCGTGCTCTTCACGTACTCGTCGAAGGGCCGTCGCGAACTGCCGAACACCCGCGTCTACGTCGATGGCCCGGTGGAGAATCTCTCCAAGGACGGCACATTCCTTGGACGGCATATATACACGAGACTGCCCGGCGTGGCCGTCCAGATCAACGCATTCAACTTTCCCGTCTGGGGTTCGCTCGAGAAGTTCGCGCCGGCGTTCCTGGCCGGTGTTCCCACCCTCGTGAAGCCGGCCACGCCATCCGGCTATCTCGCAGAAGCGTTCGTGCGCATCCTGGTCGAGAGCGGCCTTCTGCCCACGGGGTCGCTGCAGCTCGTGTCAGGCGGACTCCGCGATGTCTTCGACTTCCTGCGGCTCGGCGACCTGGTCGCGTTCACGGGCTCCGCGTCGACAGCAGAGCACCTGCGAGCGCACGATTGCGTCCAGACGGGTGGCGTGCGATTCACCAGCGAAACCGACTCCATCAACGCGTCTGTGCTCGGCGAGTCTGCGACTGCGGGAACGCCGGAGTTCGACGCGTTCGTGAAACAGGCTGTTACCGAGATGACAGTCAAGGCGGGCCAGAAGTGCACGAGCATTCGGCGGATCATCGTTCCGGCTGCCACCGCCGACGATGTGGTGGCGGCAATCGGTGCCCGGATCGCCGAGCGAGTGGTCATCGGTGATCCGCGTGCCGATGGGGTAACCATGGGGCCGCTCGCGTCGGTGGAGCAGCGCCACGAGGTGCTGCGCCAGGTCGCGAAGCTCATCGACGCCGGTGGCCGCATCGTCGTCGGGTCGACGGATGCTCCGGCCGCAACGCACGCCGACGGCACAGTTTCGGCCAGCGACGACGCAGCGTTCGTGTCGCCGATCCTGGTGCGATTCGACGACGGCAATTCGGACGCGCTGCACGAGGTCGAGGCCTTTGGCCCCGTCGCCAGCATCGTCAGCTACGCGACGACGGATGACGCGATCGGCCTGGTCGGGCGCGGTGGTGGCTCACTCGTGACCAGCATTGCAACTCACGATCCCGTGGAGGCCGTGCGGCTAATCACCGGAATTTCGGCCTGGAACGGTCGCGTGCTCGTCCTCGACCGCGATGACGCTCGCTCATCCACCGGTCACGGGTCGCCGGTTCCGCATCTCGTGCACGGCGGCCCGGGGCGTGCCGGCGGTGGCGAGGAGCTTGGCGGCATCCGTGCGGTGCTGCACCACATGCAGCGCACGGCGATCCAGGGGTCGCCCGAGATGCTGACCGCGATCACGGGCATCTGGCACGCTGGGGCGGCGTCGGATTCCTCCGGGCGTCATCCGTTCCGGAAGAGTCTCGCCGAACTGGCCATCGGCGACAGCATCGTCTCTCCGCCGCGAGCCATCACACTCGACGACATCGAGCACTTCGCGAACTTCACAGGCGACACCTTCTACGCCCACATGAACGAGGAGGCGGCCGCCGCCAACCCGTTCTTCCCCGGTCGAGTGGCTCACGGGTACCTGATCGTTTCGTGGGCGGCGGGCCTCTTCGTCGACCCGGAGCCCGGTCCCGTGCTTGCCAACTATGGTCTCGAGAACCTGCGTTTTGTCACTCCCGTCTCGCCGGGCGACGAGATTCGCGTCGTCCTGACTGCGAAGCAGATCACGCCGCGCGAGACCGACGACTACGGGGAGGTGCGCTGGGACGCCGTTCTCCTGAATCAGCGCGACGAGCTCGTGGCGACCTACGATGTCCTCACGCTCGTGCAGAAGCAGCCCTACGAGGCGAGCCCGTCGAGCGCGATGGCCAGCACGTCGTCGGCGAGCTGATCTGCGGACTCCTGGCCGCCCGGGCGGTACCACTCGACGATCGAGTTGATCATTCCGAACAGCAATCTGGTGACCACTCGGGGGTCGATGTCTCCGCGCAGTGATCCCTCTGCGCGTGCCGCCTCGACGAGGGCGGTGACCCTGGCATCGAAGTCCCGGCGCCGGTCGAGGGCGTCTCGCTCGACATCCGAGTTGCCACGAACGCGCAGCAGGAGCGTGACGTACGGGAGCTTCTCGACCAGTACTCGAACCGCTCCGCGAATCACGTGCGAGAGTCGTGCTGCCGCGTCTCCTGAGGTCGCGCCATCTTCATCGAGTACTCCCTCGAGTGAGTCGAGTGCTTCGCCGAGGGCCGCGGCCAGCAGTTGGTCCTTCGCGGGGAAGTGGTGGTAGATCGCCGCCTTCGAGAGCCCGAGTCGGGTCGCGAGAAGACCCATGGATGTCGCGTCGTAGCCGAACTCGATGAACGCCGTGACTGCGATATCCAGCACCGCCTGCTGGTCGTAACCAGGACGGCCCTTGCGTGTGGGTTCGGTCTCTGACATCGAGGCCTAGTCTCGCAGGTCGTACAGCCGCTTCAGCTTTCCCTCGCTGCGGGGCAGGGTTCCCGGCGCGACTGCGATGACGCTGATCGTCGAGCCAATGTGGACCTTGACCCGCTCGACCAGCATTGCGGTCGCCGCCTCGACGGCTGCCGGTTCCGTGTCGACTCTCGGCTCGATGCGCACGGTGAGCTCGTCCATGCGCGACGGGCGAGTGAGCTCCAGCACGAAATGCGGCGAGAGCGCGTCGATGCCGAGCACGATCTCCTCGATCTGGGTGGGGAACAGATTCACCCCGCGCAGGATGATCATGTCGTCGTTGCGTCCCGTGATCTTCGCCATCCGGCGCATGCCGGGTCTGGCGGTTCCGGGCAAGAGCGTCGTCAGGTCCCGCGTGCGATAGCGGATTATCGGGAACGCCTCCTTGGTGAGCGAGGTGAAAACGAGCTCGCCCTCCGTGCCGTCCGGCACGGACTTGCCAGTCTCATCGACGATCTCGGGCAGGAAGTGGTCCTCCCAGAGGTGTGGCCCATCCTTCGTTTCAATGCACTCGTTGCCGACTCCGGGCCCCATCACCTCGCTGAGTCCGTAGATGTCGAGCGCGTCGATTCCGAGGCGCTCCTCGATCTCGCCTCTCATGCTGTTGGTCCACGGCTCTGCGCCGAGTACTCCGACTTTCAGCGAAGTCGACGTCGGGTCGATGCCCTGCTCCACCATGCAGTCGGCGATCGTCATCAGGTAACTCGGCGTGCACATGATCACGTCCGGCGCGAAATCGCGGATCAGCTGGACCTGTTTCAGGGTCTGGCCGCCCGACATCGGGATGACCGTCGCCCCGAGCGCCTCGATGCCGGCGTGCGCGCCGAGGCCCCCGGTGAAGAGCCCGTAGCCGTATGCGTTGTGCACGCGCATCCCCGGTCGGACACCGGATGCCCGCAGCGAGCGAGCAACGAGCGTCGCCCAGGTCGCGAGATCCGCCTTCGTGTAGCCCACTACGGTCGGGAGCCCCGTCGTGCCGGAGGACGCATGGATGCGTGCGATCTCGCTGTCCGGAACAGCGAACATCCCGAACGGGTAGTTCTCGCGCAGGTCGGCCTTGGTCGTGAAGGGCAGCCTGGTGATGTCGTCGAGCGATCGGATGTCGTCCGGGTGGACGCCTGCCGCATCGAATTTCGCGCGATAGTGCTGCACATTCTCGTAGGCATGGTGAACCGTCGCCTGCAGGCGGGTGAGCTGCAGCGCCTCCAGCTCGTCGCGCGACATGCGCTCGGCTGCGTCCCACGTGTCGCGCGGTGCCGGTGCGAGGTGAGTGCTCATCGTTCTGCGTCGAGCGTCGCGAGGGTCTGTGGCGTGGTTCGCGATCGACCACGGAATTCCGCAACGATCTCACCCCCGGCGTCGACCACCTCGACGTCGTAGAGCCCCGATCTGCCGGACTGCGCCCTCCGGTCGGCCGTTGCGGTCAGCTCGTCGCCTGCCCGAGTGGGTTTTAGGAAGGTGATGTCTGCGCCGGCGGCGACCGTCAGGTTTTCGCCCAAATTGCACGCGATGGCGAAGGCAGTGTCCGCGAGAGCAAATACGAAACCCCCGTGCGTGATGGCGAAGCCGTTGGTCATGTCGTCGGTCACGGTCATCCGGACCACAGAGTGGCCGGGCGACCGGTCGATCACCGTCATTCCGAGCATCCTCGATGCGCGGTCTCGCCGCATCATCTCCTCGGCCAGGATCACCGTCTCTACCGCCACCTGTACTCCTCGTCGAGTCCGTTGCGGTCGTGCGTTGCTTGCTCGTCCGCGATGCTCCCCATATACTAACTGAACGATCGGTAAGAAAAGCAAGTATCGGAGTCGAAGATGACCACACCAGTCGAGAGTGCGGTGCACCAGGATGTCGATCTCGCGGCGGAAGAGGCAGAATTCGCGCGCCTGATCGCGACGGATTCGCGCGTGGAGCCCCGCGACTGGATGCCGGATGCCTACCGCAAGACGCTGATTCGGCAGATCTCCCAGCATGCGCACTCCGAGATCATCGGCATGCAGCCGGAGGGCAACTGGATCACCCGTGCCCCGAGCCTGAAGCGCAAGGCGATCCTGATGGCCAAGGTGCAGGACGAAGCCGGTCACGGGCTCTACCTGTATTCGGCCGCCCAGACACTCGGCATCGACCGCGACACCATGTTCGACCAGCTGATCACCGGCAAGGCCAGGTACTCGTCGATCTTCAACTACACGACACCGACCTGGGCAGATATGGGCTCGATCGGCTGGCTGGTCGACGGCGCCGCAATCTGCAACCAGGTGCCGCTCTGCCGCGCATCCTATGGTCCGTATGGTCGCGCAATGACGCGGATTTGCAAGGAAGAATCGTTTCACCAGCGACAGGGCTTTGAGATCCTGCTGCAGCTCATGCGCGGCAGCGCGGAGCAGCAGCGGATGGCGCAGGAATCCGTCAATCGCTGGTACGCGCCAGCGCTCATGATGTTCGGGCCGCCGGACGAGGATTCGCCGAACTCCAAGCAGTCAATGGCCTGGAACATCAAACGATTCTCCAACGACGACCTTCGCCAGCGCTTCGTCGACATGCTGGTTCCGCAAGCCGAGGTCCTCGGGATCACGCTCCCGGATCCAGACCTCAAGTGGAACGAGTCGCGCGGCCACTACGACTTCGGCGACCTCGACTGGGCCGAGTTTCACGAGGTTCTCGCCGGTCGCGGCCAGGCCAACGCCGTTCGTGTCGCCAAGCGCAAGAAGGCCCACGACGATGGCGCCTGGGTGCGCGAAGCGGCTCGTGCCTACGCCGATCGGAACGCGGCGGCGCGAGAAGAACGGATGGCATCATGACGACGCCTGGCGACTCCGGAGCCCGCGAGGCCTGGGCGCTGTGGGAAGTCTTCATCCGGTCATCCCGCGGACTATCCCACGTTCACGCCGGGTCCCTGCACGCTCCGGACGAGACGATGGCACTCAGAAACGCCCGCGACCTGTACACGAGGCGTGCTGAAGGCGTCTCGATCTGGGTCGTTCGCGCAGCGGACATCACGACCTCTGACCCGGATGCCCGCGGTGAGTTCTTCGAGTCTCCCCAGGGCAAAGAGTTTCGTCACGCCACGTACTACTCAGAGTCAGAGAGCGTGCCGCACCTGTGAATCACAGCAATCACGTCATTTCGAGCGCCATAACGGCCGAAACCATCGCCGATTCGTCTGTGGTGGCATCCGATGCTGTCGCCGAATACGCGCTCGGCCTTGGCGACGACGCCCTCGTTCTTGCTCACAGGCTGGGTGAATGGATCACCAATGCCCCAGAACTCGAAGAGGATGTGGCTCTCGGCAACATTGGACTCGACCTCCTTGGCCATGCCCGAAGCCTCCTGACCTACGCCGGCACTGCGTGGAACAAGTCAGAGGATGACCTGGCCTACTTTCGCGACGAGGCGCAGTTTCGCTCCCGCCAGCTGTTCGAGTTGCCGAACGGCGACTTTGCCCAAACCATCGCACGCCAGTTGGTCGTCTCCGCATACTTCGGCGAGCTCTATCGAGCGCTCGCCGGCTCGAGCGACGTGACACTTGCCGCCATTGCGGCGAAAGCGTCGAAAGAGGTTGCGTACCACCTCGACCACAGCACGCAGTGGCTCGTGCGTCTTGGGCTCGGAACCGACTACTCACACGAGCGGATGCAGGCGGGCCTCGGTGTCGTGTGGCCGCACGTCGACGAGCTGTTTCGCCCCGACCCTTTCGCGCTGGCACTGACGGCGGCCGGATTCGAGGATGTCGCAGTCGATGTCGTCACCCTTCGTCCTGCTTTCGACGCCGTCGTTCCCCAGCTGATCGCCGGCGCAGGCCTCGAGGTGCCTGGCGTACCCGCAGCTCGCGGTGGCGGCAGGGAGGGCATCCATTCTGAGGCGCTCGGTCCGATGCTGGCCGAGATGCAAGTCCTTGCTCGCGCGCATCCAGGGGCGGTGTGGTGATGGCTTCCGCGAAGGGCGCAACCCTCGAATCCGAGGCTCGGCCGAAGCCCACCGATGGTGCAGCGCTCGCCATCTGGGAGCTCGCGGCCACAGTGGTCGACCCCGAGGTTCCCGTGCTGACCATCGAAGATCTCGGGGTTCTCCGTCGTGTTGCCCGCGAAGGTGATCGCGTCGTCGTCGACATCACACCGACCTATTCAGGATGCCCGGCAGTCGACGCGATGCGCGACGATATCGTGGCCGTTCTCGCGACCGCAGGCTACGCGGATGTCACGGTTCGCACCGTGCTTGCTCCGGCCTGGACTACCGACTGGATGAGCGAGGAGGGCTCCCGCAAGCTCGAGGAGTTCGGCATAGCTCCGCCTGCTCCGCGAGCTGCGGATGGCAGGGTCAACCTCGGCCTCGGCATCCGATGCCCGCACTGCGGGTCGATGCACACGCGCGAGCTGTCACACTTCGGCTCGACATCCTGTAAGGCGCTCTACGTCTGCCAGCGCTGCCAGGAGCCGTTCGACCACTTCAAGTCGTTCTGATGGGGAGCACGCACTGATGGCGACCGGTACGCGCCGCCGCGCACGATTCCACACCCTGACCGTCTCGAATGTTCGGAAACTCACGGATGCGGCAATCGAGGTCGCGTTCGCCGTTCCGCCACAGCTCGCCGACCAATACAGCTACGACCCTGGCCAGTACATCGCCTTGCGCACCTCCCTCGCCGGTGAGGAATCCGTTCGCCGCAGCTATTCCATCTGCCAGGCGCCCGTCGACGGCGAACTGAAGGTCGCGATCAAGCGGGATCTCGGTGGGGTTTTTTCGACCTGGGCGATCGACAACCTCCGCGCCGGCATGAAGCTCGAGGTCATGAGCCCGGAGGGTCGGTTCACAACGCAGGTGGTGCTGGATCGACCGGCGCACTACGTGGCGATCGCAGCCGGCTCTGGCATCACTCCTGTTCTCGCGCTCATCGAATCGACGTTGCGTGCGCATCCCGAGAATCGCTTCTCGCTCGTCTACTCGAATCGCACCGCGATGGACACGATGTTCGTCGACGAACTCGCCGACCTGAAAGACCGCTACCCGGCGCGACTAGCGCTCTATCACGTGCTCACTCGGGAGCGGCGAAGCTCAGAGCTACTCAGTGGTCGACTGGATGCGGTGAAGTTCGGCGAGATCCTGGATTCGTTGATCCGGCCGACGGATGTCGACGAATGGTTCATCTGCGGTCCGTTCGACCTGGTTCAGCTGTGCCGCGACACCCTCGCGGACCTTGGGGTCGACGCCAACGCCATCCGCTACGAACTGTTCACAACCGGTGCACCGGATCGCCCGTCCGGTCAGTCTGGCCGACCTGTCGAACTCGCCGCCGACGAGGCAGTTCACACGATCACCTTTCGGCTCGACGGTACGACTGCGACGGTGAGTTCACCGGATCACAGCAACGAGAGCATCCTGAACGCGGCACTGCGCGTTCGAGGGGATGTTCCGTTCGCGTGTGCCGGGGGAGTCTGCGGAACCTGTCGCGCGGTTCTCACCGACGGCACCGTCGACATGGTCGAAAACTATGCTCTCGAACCTGAAGAACTCGCACGGGGGTATGTTCTGACGTGCCAGTCGATCCCGACGAGCGCAACCGTCTCGGTCGACTACGACGCTTGATCGTCGATTGATCATTCCTGGTGTTTCAAGTCGCGTGAGGAGCAGCCAATCATGCCCGTAAACCTCGTTTTCTCTAACAACGGCGATGTCGCTGAGGTCGTGCTCGATGATCCGCAGAAGCTCAACGCTCTCGACCGGGACGGCCTCGACGAGGTCTCCGCTGCGTACCTGGAAGCGGAACACGCTGGTGTTCGCGCTCTGATCCTGCGAGGCGAAGGGCGCGCGTTCTGCGCTGGTCGCGATATCTCGCGCGTGGATGTCGACAACGACGATGTGCGGGGCTATCTGGATGACCTCACTGAGCTGATGCGCCGGATGAGCGAGTTTCCTGCTCCCACCTTCGCGGTCGCGAATGGAGCCTGTCTCGGTGTTGGTCTCGGGCTCCTGATTGCGACCGACGTCGTCTATGTGGCGGAGGACGCAAAGATTGGGTCGCCTTTTGCGAACCTCGGCGCGATCCTCGACTCCGGTGGCCACGCGCTGTTCTATGAGCGGCTCGGAGCTCATCGGACGCTCGACCTCATGTACACGGCTGAGCTCATGACGGGAGCGGAGGCTGTGAGCCTCGGACTCTTCAGCCGCGCTGTGCCAGCCTCGGACATCCTCGAATTTACGCGCACCCGCGCTGCGCGCGTCGCTGCTGGCCCCACCGCCGCCTTCCTTGCGAGCAAGAAACTTGTGCAGCAGCTGCGGGATGACCGAGTCGGGCTGTGGGCGTCGTTCACCGACGAGAGCGCCGCACAGGTCGCCCTCGCGGACACCGCGGATTACCGCGAGGGGTTCATTTCGTTCGCCGAGAAGCGGAAACCGGGGTTCGTCGGCCGGTAGGTTGTGCTGGTTGGGCGCCTACACGCCGCCGAGAAGCAGCAACGGCTCCTCGACGCAGCGGGCCACGTACGTCAGAAACCCGGATGCGACGTCGCCGTCGCACACGCGATGGTCGAACACGAACGACAGGGTTACGACCTTCCGCACCATCAACTGTCCATCGACCACCCATGGCCGGTCGATCATGCGCCCGACTCCGAGCATCGCAACCTCGGGATGATTGATTATCGGCGTCGATCCGTCGACTCCGAACCCTCCGTAGTTGTTGAGAGTAAATGTTCCTCCGCGCAGCGCGGTCGCCGCGAAATCGCCCGCTTGGGAATGGATGACGAGGTCTGCAACAGCATCGCGAAGCTGGATCGTCGTCATGGCGCCTGCGTCGCTGATGACCGGAACCATGAGCCCTCGCGACGTTTGCGCAGCCAATCCGAGGTTGATGCTCGCGTGCTGCACGAATTCGCCGCGTTCATCGTCGACGGAGGAGTTGAGCAAAGGGTAGAGCTTCAGTCCTGCTACGACGAAACGTGCGAGAAGCGCTGTCAGGCTGAAGCGCTCGCCGGTCGACTTCTCGAGCCGCTGTTTTGCCTCGAACAGCCCTGTGGCATCCACATCGAGCCAGATTGTCGCCTCGGGGATAGTTGCCCGCGAATGGCTGAGGCGCGATCCGATGATCTTGCGCATGCCTGAGATCGGTGTCCGGATGTCTGCGTCAGAAGCGTCGGCGAGAACACGCTCTTGCTCTGGGTGGCTGTCACCTGCGCCTGTGTGTACTGCTGCGACATGTTGCTCCATGGCTGCGATTGCGGCGTCTACGTCGTCTCGCGTCACCAGAAACCCGGGACCAGTGCCGCGGAGAGTGGATGCGTCCAGGCCGTGTGTTCGGGCCCGCTTGCGTATCAGCGGTGAGATGACGGGGGAGTGCGCTGTGTCGGCGCGGTAGGCCGCGAACGGAGCCTCGATCTCGGTAGCGGGCACCGTCGCTCCCTGCGTATGGCTCTCCGTCGCGCTCTTGCCGAACCTTGGACGATCCGTCGTCCGGCGTGGGCGCGCCGTTGCTTCCTTTGTCCCGTAACCGACCAACACCGCACCGGAACCGGAACCGGCACCTGGGCCGGTCGCAGATTCCCGAACGGCCGTCCCCTGCACGAGTTCGGGTGTCGGCTCGTGCCGAGCGGCAGCAGTCCGGCCCGCAGCCGTGGCTGCCGCGTCAACATCCACTTCCACAGGCACAACCGAGACCAGCACCGAGCCCTTGTGCACGACATCCCCTGGCTGGGCGTGCAGCTTTTCTACGCGACCTGCGAACGGCGAGGGCAACTCGACGCTCGATTTGGCCGACTCCACCTCGACGACAGGCTGGTCAATGACAATCACGTCGCCTTCAGCCACCAACCATGTAACAATCTCTGCCTCCGTCAGGCCCTCGCCGAGGTCGGGCAGCAGAAACTCGTTCGCCATCACCACTCCCATGTGTCGAGCGCCGCGAGCACTCGATCGGCCGTCGGCAGAAAGTGTTCTTCGAGCTTCGGTGATGGGTATGGGATGTCGAACCCGGTGATCCGCAAGACTGGCGCCGCCAGGTAGAAGAACTGTCTCTCGGTCACTCGTGCCGCGACCTCGGCTCCGTAGCCGCCGAACTGCGCAGCCTCATGGATCACCGCTGCGCGCGACGTTTTGCGCACGGACGCTCCTACAGTTTCGTCATCGAACGGCGACAGGCTGCGCAGGTCGATGACTTCGACGGACAGTCCCTCGAGCGCGCCCTGGTCTGCAGCCTCGAGCGCTGTTCGCACGGTTGGGCCATATGCCAGGAGCGTGACATCCGTTCCCTCGCGGAGCACGACGGCGCTCGTCATCGGGGCTGTAGTCACCGGCAGCGCAACGTCCTCGCGCGACCAGTAGCGGCTCTTCGGCTCCAGAAAAATAATGGGATCGTCGCTCGCGATCGCCTCTCGGAGCATCGAGTAGGCGTCGGCCGGGTTGGATGGCGTGACCACGGTCAGTCCCGGAGTGTGCGTCCAGTAGGCCTCCGACGAATCGGAATGGTGCTCTACTCCGCCAATTCCGCCGGCGTACGGAATCCGGATGACGATTGGCAGCCTGACTGCTCCTCGCGTTCGGTTGTGCATCTTGGCCAGGTGCGACGTGATCTGCTCGAAGGCCGGGTAGCTGAACGCGTCGAATTGCATCTCAACTATGGGACGCATGCCGTACATTGCCATGCCGATTGCCGTTCCGACTATGCCGGCCTCTGCGAGCGGAGAATCCCAGACCCGGTTCTCGCCGAAGCGGGCGGCCAGGCCGTCAGTCACCCGGAAAACGCCGCCGAGTGGTCCGACATCCTCACCGAAGACGACGACGCTCGGGTCAGCCTCGATTGCGTCGCGCAGCGCAGCGTTCAAGGCTCCGGCGATTGAAATCGGCGCGCTCGGCTTCGCCGTCGCCGGGGCTGCGGGTTCGTGTACCAGCGTCATCGGTCGCTCTCCTGCTCTGCGGATGCCAGTTCTCGAGCCAGGTAGTCACGCTGCTCCGCGAGGGTTTCGCGCGGTATCACATACACGTGATCGAATATTTCGAGGGGATCGAGCTCGGTCTCGGCGTTGACTGCTTCGCGCACATTCGCAGCGAGCGTCTCAGCCTCGTTCGCGATCTCCGCGCTCAGCTGTTCGGTCAAGTCTCCGGTGCCGCGTAAATGCCGTTCGAGCCGGGCGATGGGATCGAGTGCCGCCCACGCGTCCTCTTCGTCGCGGTCACGGTAACGCGTCGGGTCGTCGGAATTGGTGTGTGCCTCAACTCGGTAGGTCAGGCCCTCGATGAGGGCTGGTCCGCGTCCTTCGCGCGCGTTCACGACCGCTGCGGAGATGACCGTGTACATGGCCGCAACGTCGTTGCCGTCAACGTAGTAGCCGGGCATCCCGTATCCGATGGCCTTGTCGGCGAGTGTACGTGCGTGCGACTGTTTGGTGATCGGCACGCTGATGGCGTACTGGTTGTTCTGGATGACAAAGACCACTGGAGCTTGCCAGACGGCCGCGAAGTTGAACGCCTCGTGTGCGTCACCCTCGCTGGTCGAGCCGTCGCCCAGGAAAGTGAGTGCGACGACGTTATCGCCCTTCAGCTTCGCGGCAGTTGCGAGACCAACGGCATGAAGTGCCTGGGTTGCAAGCGGTGTCGCCTGCACCGAGATTCGATGCTCATATGGATCGAAGCCCATGTGCCAGTCACCGCGGAACTGCCGGAGTGCATCCGCAGGCGCGACGCCGCGCGTCATCACGGCCATCGTGTCGCGGTAGGTGGGAAAGAGCCAGTCGTCATCCCCAAGCGCAGCTACTGCGCCGATCTCGCACGCTTCCTGTCCAACGGCCGAAGGATAGGTCGCGAGGCGACCCTGGCGGGTGACCGCCGTCACCTGCACGTCGAACCGGCGCCCCAGGACCATGCGGCGATACAGCGACAAAAGGATGTCGGAGGCGGGCAACTCGAATCCCGCTGCAAGATCCGGGCTCGTCCGTTTGCCATCTGCCGCTATCAGGCAGATCGGCTTCTCCGTCGGACGAACGGGCAATTGCGAGCCCACCACACTGTCGCTCATGACGCAATCGTGCAGTAGATCCGTGCCGTATTCGATGGGCTATGTCCAGGTGTTTACGGATGGCGCGCGGGCGACAAATTTCGTGCCAACCGTCCGCTCAAGGTGACGTCAGTCGCGCCAATCGTCCGCGGCCATTCCGGGCGGTGTGCCGTCTCGGCGCTCGAGCACGATGTGCGACTGGGTCGAGACGACTCCTGGCATTTCATGGATCTGGCGCATGATCACTTCACTCAATTGCTCGTGGTCGGGAGCGTTGACGGTGAGAACGAAGTCGATGTCGCCGCTGACGGCCAGAACCGACTCCACGAACGGCAGCCCGGAAAGCGCCTCGGCGAGTTGAGTCCACGGCGCGGCGCCGGTTCGCACGATCACGATTGCCGAGACACCAAGCCCGATCGCCTTGCGATCCACCTGCGCCCCGAATCCAGTAACTACTCCGGACGCGATGAGGTTCTGCACCCGTTTGTGAGCCGCCGTGCGCGAGATGTGGACGCGCTCAGCGAGTGTACGGATCGAGAGTCGTGAGTCGAGGCTGAGCTCCCGGACGATAGCCCGATCAACGCGATCCACTGCCATGGCTTCAGAGTATCGCCCGTCTCGGGAATGCTCCTCGGCACCGCCGGGTTGCCCCGAATGGCGGTCGTCGACTATGTCCGAACGATGAACCCATCCTCAACGAACCATTTCTCAACGAACAGGAATCACCCATGACTGAACTCGACTTCGGCCCTCTCGTACTCGGCGGAAACACCTTCGGCTGGACGTCTGACCGGGACACGAGTTTTGCCGTTCTCGATGCATTCGTGGATGCAGGCGGCCGTTCGATCGACACCGCGGACGTATATTCAGCCTGGATCCCCGGCAACAGCGGCGGCGAGTCCGAGACGATCATCGGCGAGTGGCTCGTGAGCCGCGGTCACCGCGATCGGGTGGTAATCGGCACCAAGGTGTTCTCCCACGCTGATCGCCCCGGACTCTCGGCGGCGAACATCCATGCAGCCGTCGACGACTCACTTGCCCGGCTGAAAACTGACTACATCGATCTGTACTACGCCCACCGCGACGACGAGTCTGTCGATCAGGCTGACTATGTCGCGGCCTTCGACGATCTCGTCAAGGCCGGCAAGGTGCGCGAGGTCGGGGCATCCAACTTCTCTATCGATCGACTGACGTCCGCGATCACCATTGCCAAGGATGCCGGCCAGACGCCATTCACGATCGTCCAGGACAAGTACAGCCTGGTTGAGCGTGGCGTGGAGGAGCACTTCCCTACTCTTCTCGCGAGCGGGGTCGTCGAACTGCCGTACTCTTCTCTGGCCAGCGGATTCCTCACCGGCAAATACCGTCCGGGGGTCGTGGTCGACTCGGCGCGTGCCGGCGGTGCGTCCGCCTACCTCGACAATCCTGCGAACGTTGCCTTGCTCGACACCTTGGATGACCTGGCAGCGTCCCACGGAGTGACTGACACCGCCGTGGCTCTGGCGTGGCTCCGCGGTCAGCCAGGTGTCGGCGCGCCGATCGCGAGTGCTCGCACGGTTGCACAGCTCTCGGCCCTGGTCGAGTCATTCACGCTCGAACTGACTGTCGAGGAACTCGCTCGCCTCAGTTAGATCACCAGGTCGGTTGGTTCCGGAACGAGCCGCGTGACGCATCGGCCGAGTCGCTCGCCTAACGCGCGGTGGCTCGCGCGAGTTCTCGAAGGGCGCGGCTCTTCCCGACCATTTCAACGTGTTGCTGCTGTGGGTCGATCGAGGCTGGCGGAATCAGCCAATACTTTCCGCCGTGATCACGCGTGATCTCCCAGCCCTCGTTGTGATATTTCAGGTGGTGGTGTTTGCAGAGCAGGATTCCGTTTCCGATCACCGTCCTGCCCCGATCGCGCTCCCAGTGCTCAATGTGATGCGCTTCGCACCAGGAGGGTGGTCTCCCGCAGCCAGGGTGCGCGCATCCGCCGAACTTCACGGCGAGCGCCTCGCGTTGTCGCTGAGAGAACAACCGATGTTCTCGTCCGATTTCGTTTACGGAACCGTCGGCCGCGAACCCGACGCGGAGCGTATCCGCGGAGCAGAGCAGCCGGTGGGTGCTGGAGATTGAAACTGGGTCCGGGAGGCCGTCGACGAGCCCGACGCCGATGCCGGATTCGAGGGACTTCTCGGCGACGGTGATGCGCACCACCGGAGCGCCCGTGCCGAGCATGAAGGATGTGTCGGCGTCCATGCCCTGGCAGAGGATCTGAAGCAGGGTGTCGGATGCGAGCTGCCCGATCGTGCGGCCATCCTTCTCGATGCGTCGAGCGATCTCCGTCTGGGCTGTGCCGAGAAAGCGCGCGCCGCGGATTTTCGGGGAAACAGCGCGGTCGTAGAAGTCTCTGAACGACGCGTAAGTCTCTGGGTCCATGTCCCAGATGGCACGGCCGCCGCCCGATGGCCTCTCGAAATGCACCAACCGGCGTGCGGCGCGACGCTCGTCTTCGCGGATTGGCACGCCGGCGACATCCAGTTCGTCTCGCATTTCGCGCGCACGAACACGAAGCCGATCCGGATCGACGCCTGAGATCGATTCGGCGACGAGCAACGCGGCTGCGCCGCGTAGATCGTCGACGCTCACGGCCGAGTTCGGTACTCCAAGCCCGGCGCCGATAACTTCGGCCGCGACGATGGATATCGCCCCGTCTGCGATTGAGGCCGCGACCGGAGCGAGCCACGGATGCCGTGGCGCGAATACTTCACCGGTCGCCTCGTCGACACGACCGTCATCGGCAAGGTCGCCGAGCAAGACCCCGGCCCTCACGGCCGTCAACGCCTGCTGCCCGCTGAGTCCGGCGGTGTGCTTGAGGAACGACTCAACCGTGCGGTGACCACTGCGGCGCGCAAGGCCGTCACTGCCGAGAGCCGGACGAGAACGGTGCGCGGCCTCGCCCGCGATGAGCGCTCGCCGAGCGGCGAGCACACGCTCCATCGCGGCGCACTCGTCATTGATCGCAAGAAGCTCAGATTCGGCGAGCGCCCGGTACTCGGGTACCTCCGTCGGAAGGTTCGCCAGTGCCCTGGCGGCCGCACGAAAGCGGTCGAGCGGCGAGGGTGGGGCGAATGTCATAGGGCAATCATCGAAGGCAGACTGTGAGGTGGAGCGCGGAAGCGGCGATCTGTGGAGAACTCACCTTGAGCAGATGGTTGAGTGGAGAGGCTGCTGTGGCGAAGACCGGTCTCGACGAGCTCACCCAGCATCAGCCCGCAACCACCAGCTGCAGGCCCGCGTAACACCCCGGCGCGGCCCGGTAGAATTGCGGGATGCCCGGGCAGTCCTTTTATCTCACCACGCCCATCTTCTATGTGAATGATGTGCCGCACATCGGCCATGCGTACACGGAGGTAGCCGCGGACATCCTCACGCGCTGGCACCGCCAGAACGGCGACGACACCTGGCTCCTGACGGGAACAGACGAGCACGGCCAAAAGATTCTCCGGACAGCGATCGCGAACGACACGACGCCGAAGGCGTGGGCAGACAAGCTGGTCAAGGATGCCTGGCTACCGCTGCTCGAGACGGTCAATATCGCCAACGACGACTTCATCCGCACAACGGACGAGCGCCACGAGAAGGCCGTTCTCATCTTCCTGCAGAAGCTCTACGACGACGGCTTCATCTACAAGGGTGAGTACGAGGGGTACTACTGCGTCGGCTGCGAGGAGTACAAGCAGCTCGACGACCTCATGGAGACGCCC
>DASYEE010000116.1:0-13520 GCA_036499165.1 Galbitalea sp.
CTCGCCAGAGTGGTACTCGTCGATCTGGATGATGAGAATCGAATGGGCGCTCGCGCGCGGCACCCTCGACACCCGCCCGGCGTATCCACGCTCCTCGACCCCGTCCTCGACCAGAACGATGCGCGAACCGAAGTAGTGCCGCGCCGCGATTGCGGTGCACGCCAGCACGCCGGCATGAATCGCCGCGATCGTCGTCCAGTAGCCTCCCGGTATTGCCAGCGAATACAGCACGACGAATACCAGGCTGCTGCCCAGCGCGACAGCGATAAGGCTCTGTCGAACGATCAGCCTCTGGGGCTTCAGGATCACTGAAGCTCTTGTCGACGCGGAACTGCCATTCATTGCGTGCCCCCGGCGCCAAGACTGACTCACTTCTCCGACTAGCGGTATCACCACTTCGGGGAGCGACGGAACGCACCGGCCGACCCGCCGCGCATTCCGGTGCTGCCTGTGCTGCCTGTGCCGATAGCCCGCCTACCGGTCGCCGCGCGGAATTCCGATGAGGCGAGCGGCAGCGGCGTTGGCCATCGCCGCCGCGTCGAGCAGGTCGTCCCCTCGCGCGAGGCAGCCCGCGAGTGTCCCCGCAAATTCATCGCCTGCACCTGTCGTGTCGACCGGCGTCGCGGCCAGCGCCCCGATCGGAGTCACTGCCCCGGCTCGCACGACGAACGCGCCCCTGCTGCCAGCCGTTAGCACCGCGCTCCGCGCGCGACCGCCAAGCGCTCGTGCGAGCGACGCCCCGTCGCCACCGTCGCTGGCATCGAGCCCGAGGATCGCCCGCGCCTCTACCTCGTTGACTATCAGCGGGTCGGCGAGTTCCACGGCAGCTGCAGGCAGCGGACCGGTCGGGCTCGCGTTCAGCACGAACCGTGCCGAGTTGTGAACGCACCATTGCACTGCCGCCGCAACCGCCGCCGGCGATACCTCCTGCTGCGAAGCGACAACGCGCGGGCGAATCCGGTCCAGCGATTCGATCACTTCGGCAGGCTCGAGCTCCGAGTTCGCGAGCGACAGGACGGTGATCGCATTTTCACCGTCCGGGGTCACCGTGATGAATGCGCGACCGGTCGCGGGAGCCTCGCGGAGCATCCAGGTCGTGTCGACGTGACGCGCGGCCAGGTACTCGACCAGGTCTCGCCCGGCGGCATCCCGACCGACCGACGCCACGAGACTCGTTCTGCCGAGCCTCGCCGCAGCGATGGCCTGGTTCGCGCCCTTGCCGCCCGGGTATTCGTTGTACGCCGTACCGAAGACGGTCTCGCCACGCTCCGGCACGCGATCGAGCGACACCACGATGTCGAGATTGGCAGACCCGACAACCGCGACGCCGCCGCCATCTCCGACGGTCATTCCTTGGTGCCGGTCGATGCGACGGACGTCACGAAGTACCGCTGGAGCGCGAGGAGGACGATGGCCGGGATGATCGCCAGCACCGCGGTCTCGGCGAACACCTGCCCGAAGTTGCTGGTGAACGCCCCGAACGACTTCGAGATGGCAACCGGCGCGAGGTCGAGGCTTGGATTCGAGACAACCAGGATCGGCCAGAGGTACGCCTGCCACTGGAACAGGAACAGGATCAGCCCTGCACCGATCAGCGCGGGGCGAGACAGCGGGAGATAGACCGACCAGAAGATTCGCCCCCATCCCGCTCCATCCAGGTCTGCCGCCTCAGCCAGGGATGACGGCACACCGAGGAAGAACTGGCGAAGGGTGAAGACGGCAAGACCGTTGCCGAGCCCGGGAAGGATCAGCGCCAGGAGCGAGTTCGATAATCCCCACTGGCTGAAGTTCTGCGACAGGGGAATGGCGATGGCCTCGAAGGGCACGAGGAAGCTCAGCACCACGATAGAAAAGGTCGCGCCGCGACCGCGGAACGGGATGACCGCCAGCGCGAATGCCGCCAGCGCGCTGATCGCGAGTCCGACGACCACGGTGATCCCGGCAACCAGCACGCTGTTGCCGAGGTTCAGCAGAAAGCCACTGTTCACGGCCGACTCGAGATTGGCGAGAGTCCAGTGCTCCGGCCAGAGCACGTGCCAGCTGAGCGGCGAACTGCTCGCGAAGGTCTCGTTCGACGAGCGGAAGGTGCTCGCGATCAGCCATAGGACGGGCAGGAGGAATAACAGGGATATGACGATGGCGAGCACGGTGAGGAGCACCCGGCCGATGCGTTTGTTCTTCATCTCAGGCGTCCTCTCCGCTTCCGAGGAGACGGAACTGCACGGTCACGATCGCGATCATGATCACCAGCAGCACGATGAGTTCCGCAGACGCGGCATACGGGTTCGAGAGGTTGTAAGACTGGTTGTAGATATCGAACATCAGGAAGTTCGACTTACCCTGCGGTCCGCCGTTGGTGAGGATCTGAACGGGCGCAAAGAGCACGAAGTTCGACACGGTGTCGGCGACGAGCACGAACAAGAGCGGTCGCCGCAGCAGCGGGATCGTGATGGAGAAGAACGTGCGAAGTGCGCCAGCGCCATCGATCCGCGCAGCCTCGTAGTAGACATCCGGGATGTCGTTCAATCCCGCGATCAGGAACACCATCCAGTAACCGACGCCGATCCAGCTGACCACGAGGATGAGGCTGCCGACGACCTGGTCAGGGCTGGTCAGGAACGGCTGGGCAGGAATGCCGAGCGCCTTCAGGACGCCGTTGACCGGACCATCCGGGCGAAGTGCGATGCCCCAGACGATGGTCGACCCCGCGAGAGGCACTGCGGCGGGCAGGAAGATGAGGGTCCGCCAGACTCCGCTCGCCGGAAGGCCTCGGGTGAGCAGGACTGCCAGCAGCAGCGAGCAGAAGATCTGCAGCGGGTTGACGATGACGTTGAAGATGAGGGTCTGGCCGACCGTCTGCCAGAACGCGGGAGACTGGAACAGGCCTTCGTAGATCTGTCCGCCGACGAAGGCGGGCGCCGTGATGCTGCCGGGGATCCCCCGGTGCAGCGACTGGCTGGCCGCACTGATCGTCGGCAGCACTCGGAGCACGATGATGAGAACGACTGTCGGGACGAGGAAGATTGCCGCCGCGAGGAGGTTGCGACTGCCGCGTGAGCGGCCGCGCGGGGGCCGGAACCCCGATGTTGTTGCAGTCATGGTTTCTCCTGCCGCCGGGTGCGGTGGCGGCGATGTTGCCGCCACCGCACCCGGCGGGACTAGTGATCCTTCTCGTTACTTGTAGGCGGCCCAGGCTGACTTCAGCGCGGATGTCGCAGTCGCGAGCGTGGACGGGACGTCCGCGCCGTTGATGATGTCGTCGTACGCCTTCGTGATGATGTTCTCGAACTCGACGTAGCCGACCGTCTTCAGGCGAAGGATGGCGGTGTTCGCCAGCTCGTACTTCATCAGGTCGACGACCCCGGCCATCCTCGGGTCTGTGAACGCCGCGTTGCCGTAGAACTTCGCGCTGCCAACCAGGTTCGACGGCGGAACGCTCAGCGCGGTCAGGTACTGCGAGTATCCGCCGTTGTCGAGGCCGATGAACTTCATGAAGATCAGCGCAGCATCCTTGTGAGTGGATGTGGGCGACAGCCCGAGCGACCATCCGCCGGTCGGTGTGGCTGCGGTCCCGCCCGCGAACTCGGGGAACGCGGCGACGCCGAAGTCCAGTTTCTTGTTGGCCTCGAACTGCGGTGCCCACCACGGTCCGCCGGGGAAGAACGCGACCTGCCCTGCACCGAACAGGTTCGGTGTCTCAGCCGCCGTGACTCCGCGGGGCGAGACGCCGTCCTTGAACAGGCTGCCGTACCAGGTGAGCGCCTTCGTCCAGCCCGCGTTGTCGACGGCCGGCGTCAGGTTGCCCGTACCCGTGCCGCCGGCACCGCCGCCCGCGCTCGTCGACAGTGGTTCGAGCTGGTAGTACCTGTCGATCTGGTCAAAGACGAGGCCGTACTTCGCTCCAGCGGCCTGCGCCTTCTTCGCGTCGGTTGTGACGTCTTCCCAGGTCATCCGATCTGACGCGGCCGCGGAGGGGAACGGGATTCCGGCCTTCTTCAGCAGCGCCTTGTTGTAGTACATGATGTTCGTCGAGCTCTGGTACGGCATCGCGACGAGCTTGCCGTTCACCGTGGCAGCGGCGAGCGATGCTGAGTCGACCTTCGACTTCATGCCGGGGAAGACCGAAGAGATGTCGGTCAGCCAGCCGCGTGCCTCATACGCGGCCGTGCGGGGCATGTCAACGTCGAACACGTCGATGGCCTTGTCCTTCGTCGACAGCTGCGCACCGAGGATGCTGTTGAAGTCGTTGAAGGGGTCTGCCTCGTAGTTGACGGTGATGTTCGGATGCGCCTTCTCAAACGCGGCGATGACCGGTTTGATATCCGCAGCCGAGTATGCAGCGCCCGCGTAGGTGATGGTGACGTGTTTCGTGGGTTCGGTGAGTTTCGTCGGCAGCGCCGTAGCCGAGGTTCCGCCGGTCGAGCTGCTGCAGCCGACTAGGCTGAGAGCCGCAATCGAGGTAACCGCGACGGCGATAGCTACGCGCCTCACTCCTTTGTGAACTTGCATTGTGCTTCTCCTTGTTGTGTGGTGCGGGTTGCGATCCAGGCCCGGGTTGCCCCCCGGTCCTGGATCAGTCCGCGGCGCCGATTCGCTCGAGAAAGAGCCGTCGGAATCCGTCGACGTCTGTATCGACGGCAACCACGGCGTTCTTCGGTCCAGCCGGCTCAAGCGCCAGCCCGCGGTTGGCGACAACGAGCCCGCGGGCGAGTTCGCTGACGGTCTCCGCCTGCACATTGGCGTCCTGCCAGGTGCAGAGGTTTCGGTTGATCACGGTCGCGATCACCAGGGGATCATGCAGGAAGCACGCGTCCCTGTGCTCTGGGCGCGAGGGAAACGCTCGCCCCAGGTAGTCGATCCAGGCATCGGTGCACTCCGCCGCCCACTTTGCGAATTCGTCTGATCCTGCGCGCATGAGTTCGGCGTCGGCGCGGGTGAGCATGACCCGGCTGGTCTGGTCGAGGCCGACCATGGTGACCTTCGCGCCACTGCGCAGCACGATGTCGAGCGCCTCCGGGTCGACGTACGCGTTGAAGTCACCGACGACGGTGATGTTCTGGGCATAGGTGGTGGCGCTGCCGGCCATCAGCACCAGTTCGGCGACGTTGGTGGCAAAGGACGGGTCACGCTGGATGGCCATGGCCAGGTTGGTCATCGGTCCGATCGCGATGACAACGATCTCGCCTGGACGCTCCGCCGCCATTCGTGCGAGATAGTCAGCCGCATGCTCGTGCGTCGAAGGCCCGAGCCTGTCGACGCCTGTGTCTGAATTGTCCTTGTCGCCAGAGAGCACGGCGTCGAACAGGGCACGCACTGGTTCCATGTCTCGCTCGAGAGGCTCGGTCGCGCCGAGCACCACCGGCAGGTCCGGATGCCCGAGTCGATCTCGCAGGCGCATCGCGACATCCGTGCCGGTGATGGCATCGACGTTGCCGTTCACGATCGTGAGCGCGAGGACGTCGAGCTCGGGCGAGCGCAGGGCCAGCGCTATCGCGAGACCGTCGTCGATGTCGCTGCCCGGCTTGCCGAGGCCGGGATCGGTGTCGATGATGACAGGAATCGCGCTCATGCTGCCGCACCTCCGATGAGTCGATGCGTGCGGTCGGCGAGTTCTGCGATCGAGATCCGGTCGAAGTCTTTGACGGCGCTGCGAACGTGGATATGCGTTGTCCCGACCAGTTCGGCAGGAATCGACGCCGAGCCGTGCAGCGCGCCGAACACGCTGCCGACCGTCGCCGCCGACGAGTCCGTGTCGTTTCCCGCCGCTACCGTGATGCGGATCGCGTCGGTGAAGTCGCGCCCCCAGAGCAGCGCGATCGCGATGTGTGCGGCGTTGTTGATGGTGTGCACCCAGTTGTACTGGCCCAGTTGCTCCTCTGCCCAGTCGAGCGCAGCCACCGCATCCACTCCCGAGTCGAACACTCGCTCGACGCCGCGGAGCGCTTCCGCGAGTCGCGAACCCGTCGGCACGACCGGCAGCGCAGCCTTCAGCGCCACTCGCGGGTCATCCGTTGCAAACGCCGCTGAGACCAGGGCAGCGGCCCACATCTCGCCGTAGATGCCGTTTGCCACGTGGCTGAACCTGGCGTCCACCAGTCCGAGCCTTGCCGCCGCTGCCGGATCGCCAGGATGCGTGTATCCGAAGACGTCTGCGCGGATGAGCGCCCCGATCCATTCCCGATACGGGTTGTTCACAACCGCCGCATCGGCGAGGGCAACCCCGCGGATGACGTTGCGGTAGGCGGCTCGCTCTGCCGTGAACGTCTGGGTGAACGGCAGCTTGTCGAGCCACGCGGCGGCGACCTCGGCTGTCGTGATGGCGTCGCCGTACTGCTCGAGCAGCGAGAGGTTGAGAATCGTCCAGTCGAGGTCGTCGTCTCGGGGGACATCTGCAAAGGTCCCGGCCGAGGAGAATGGCGCGGATTCGTGCAGGTGGCTGACGCCGTCGGGAAGCGAGGGAAGAAGGGGAACGTATCCGGTCTGTGGCCACTGGCCAGCGGCTCGAAGGTAGATCTCGACCTCGCGCCTGGTCAGGCCCTCGACCGGCTTGCCCATCGTGTTACCGACGCAGCGCCCGAGCCACGCACCGTGGAGCCGATCGGCAAGCTCGGTCTCGTCGACGTCGAGCCCCGGCAGGCTGGAAGCCAGTTCACCGAGCGTGTGCTCATCGGTCGGCTCGACGTATGGCCACGCCGGGTCCCGGCTTACCCGCTCGAGATCGCTGGCGACCCGCTCGAGGCGTGAATAGTCCGCCGCCGCGGACGCGGAGCGTGCATCCGCGAGCAACTCCTCGACGGAGTAGCCGCTGTGCAGCAGCTGCTCCGCCTCGTCCGGGACGAGGTCACGGGGATCAAGTACGTCGTGCACGGTGCTGCTCCTAGATCGAATTTCTGCTGATGAGGGTGTGCTGCACCAGCACGTGCCTGCGCGATGGTTCGTCGCCTTCTTCGAGCCTGCGCAGCAGCAGGTCACCAGCCGCGCGACCGATCTCCTGCGCGGGGACGCGCACCGTGCTCAAAGCGGGGCGTACCAACGCAGCGGCGTCGATGTCGTCCACGCCGATGAGGGCGATGTCCTCCGGCACGCGCAGGCCCGCCGAGATGATGGCGTTCATGGCGCCGATCGCCATCAGGTCGTTTCCACAGAAGACCGCGCTCGGCCGCGCCTCGAGTTCGAGCAGCCGGTTCATCGCAGCGAATCCGCCGCTCGTCGTCCAGTCGCCGAGAGCGATGCACCGCGGGTCATTCTCGAGACCAAACGAATCGACCGCACGGTAGTAGCCGGCGAGACGCCCTGCTGCGGGCTCCGTCGCGGCCGGCCCTCCGATCATCCCGATGCGTGTGTGCCCAGCTGCGGCAAGGTGCGCGACGGCGTCGAAGGCGATGCGGTCGTCGTCGGCTGACACCCAGTCGATGGGGAGTTCGCTGAGGCCGGAGCCCACTGCCACGACAGCAATGCCGGCGTTGATCAATTTCGACAGGTCCTGTTCGACGTTGCTAACCGCAACGACGACACCGTCAACGCGCCTCTTGATGACATCCTTGATGAACGCGTGGGTGATGGCGTCGCCAGCACCTGCATCGAACAGCATCACGACCTGGTTCTGGGCGCCGACCGTGCTCTGCAGCCCGCGCGCGAGCGCCGGGTAGAACGGGTTCGTGATGTCCTGAACGATCAGGGCGACGGTGTTGCTGCGATTTCGCTGCAGCGCCTGCGCGAAGAAGTTGGGCTCGAACCCGAGTTCGTCCATCACCTTCTCGACCCGGCGGCGGGTCGCGACCGAGACAGGACGCTTGCCCGAAATGACGTGGGAGACTGTCGTCTTGCTCACGCCCGCAGCGTCCGCGACTGCCTGGATGTTCAGGGCGCCGGACGAGGACGAGTCTCGCAAACCAGTTTGCGAACTTTCCATTGGCTTCCACCCTGAAGTGTGAGATGTGATTGACGGGTTGCAATCCGTTGGTCGATTACCTCGACGCAAACCGGTTTGCGTAAATGACAATAGATCTCCACAGCCACCCTGTCAAGCAACTCCGGCGCGCCGTCACACCGTGAGCACGATTCGCCCGAACACCTCGCCGGCGTCCATGCGTCTGTGCGCGTCCCGCGCCTGTTCCAGCGGCAGGACTTCGTGCACAACGGCTCGCAGCTCGCCCCGCGCGGCCGCAGCGAACTGTTCAGCGCGCACCCGATTGCGAAGGGCGATCGGAACGGTGTTGAGGCTGAAGGTGGCGAACGACAACGAGCGCTGGAAAGCCCTCATCAGCGACATCCCGAAGTCGGCCGGCGGGTATCCACCCACGACCCCGATGAGAATGAGGCGTCCGTTGGGTGCAAGCCGGTCGAAGAACGCGGGAAGGCCCTGTCCGCCGACGACGTCGAGCACGATGTCGAACTCCGCCGACTCGTCCCCGTTGCCGAGCCCGGTTCGGTCGAGCACAAGGTCTGCTCCGAGCTCAGCCAGCCGTTGCCCGCGATCGGCAGACGACGTCGTCACCGCGATCCGACTGGCACCGCCGGCGGCTGCGAGTTGCACCGCGCTCACGCCGATACTCCCCGCGGCGCCGCGAACCAGGACAGAGTTGCCGGGCGCGAAGCGCGCATGCTCGAGCGCGAAGTACGCGACCGGTGCTGCACTGCCGAGGGCGACCGCATCGATGGACGAGAGACCCGTCGGCAGGACGATCACGTCATCCAGGGCCGCCACCGCGAATTCTGCGTATGCGCCACTGACTCCGGTGAACGCCCACACCCGCTGGCCGATCCAGCCGGGGTCAACGCCGTCGCCGACTGCTACCACCTGCCCGGCGACCTCGCTGCCGGGGACCAGTCCTTCCGCGAACCCCGAGGTACCAAGGGTCCCCCGTCGGATCACCGCGTCCACTCCCCCGACGCCGATCGCCTCGGTCTGGATGAGCAGTTGGCCCGGTGCTGGCGCGGGAGCAGGCACCTCGACGACGACCATTCCGTCTGCGGGTCCGAACGCGTGGATGGCAATCGCCTTCATGGGTGACGCTTTCTCTTCGATGAACGCAGGCGACACGTCCCGCCTGGCGACAGTAACGGACGCCCGCGTCCACTTATCTAAAATGAGAGCCATGACGGATCAATTGCCTCGGATGCCGCGAGCTCGACAGAAGCTTCGGGCCGATGCAGAAGACAACAGGGAGCGCGTGCTCCAGGCGGCTCGCGAACTGTTCTCGGAGCGTGGCCTCGACGTGCACATGAGAGAGATCGCTCGGCGCGCTGGCGTCGGTCCCGCCACCGCCTACCGACGCTTCCCCACCAAACAGCTGCTTGCCGACGCGGCATTTGCGGATGAACTGCGCTCCTGCGCCGCCATCGTCGCAGAGGGATGCGCAGACCCGGACGCGTGGCGTGGGTTGTCGAGCGTCCTCATGCGCATCGGCGAGGTGAACGCCCGCAACCAGGGGTTCGTGGATGCCTTCATGTCGATGTTCCCGGAGACGATCGACTTCTCGGCTCATCGCATCGGCATGCTCCGATCGCTTGCCGTGCTCGCGCGTCGCGCCAAAGAAGCAGGGGAGCTGCGCGACGACTTTACGATCGACGACCTCGTGCTCATCCTGATGGCGGGTCGTGGGCTGAAGGCCGCTACCCCCGACCTGCGCGCTGCCGCGGCACGCAGGTTCTCGGCTCTCGCGATCGACGGGCTTCGCACCGTCGGAGGCCCAACGGATAGGTTTGCGCAATGACCGCTTTCTCCGTCGAGCGCGATGGCAACGTCGCCATCGTCACAATGCTCGCGCCGTCGATGGGCTTCGACTTCTTCATCGAGTTGCCGGAGGTGTTTCGGGAACTCGACGCCGATGACGGCGTTCGCGCCATCATCCTCGCTGGCAGTGGCCCGAACTTTTCGTTCGGTCTCGACCTGAAGGATGTCGCTCCCATGTTCGTCGCCCTGACCACGGGCGAGACCGGTGCCAGCGCACGAACGACCGTGCTCGCCCAGGTGCGCGAGTGGCAGGCGGCGATCACTGCTGTCGCGAACTGCAGGACCCCGATCATCTCCGCGATAGACGGCTGGTGCATCGGGGGCGGAATCGACCTGATCGCGGCAACGGACATTCGGCTGGCGACCGCGAGCGCAAAGTTCAGCGTGCGCGAGACGAAGGTGGCGATCGTCGCCGATCTCGGCAGCCTGCAGCGGCTGGTCGGCATCGTCGGTGACGGACACCTGCGCGAGTTGGCGCTGACCGGAGGGGACATCGACAGCGCCCGCGCCGAGCGCATCGACCTTGTCAACACCACCTACGCGGATGCGGCAGAACTCAGGGATGCCGCCCTCGCGACCGCGCGCGCGATCGCCGCAAACTCGCCCCTGGTCGTGCGCGGCGTCAAGGATGTCCTCGACGCCGAACGAGCACCGCGGGTCGAGGCGGGCCTTCGGTACGTTGCGACCTGGAACGCCGCGTTCCTGCCCAGCCGCGACCTGGGCGAGGCGTTCGCGTCATTCGCCGAGCGCCGGCCGCCCGAGTTCGTCGGCGACTAAGCAGGCGTTCGGCCGGGAGTCGACGTCAGTCGGACTTCAGGTCGACGACGATCTTGCCAGCGCCACCCGCTGCGGCGGCGTCCGCATGTGCGGCCTCGACGCTCGACCACGTGTACGCGGTCGGTGCGAGGCGCGGCTTGATCGAGCCTGCATCCGCAAGTTGTGCGATGGAGGTGAGGATCTTGCCGTGGTGCTCACGACCGCGCCCGGTGAGCAGCGGCAGGAGCGAGAAAACTCCGGAGTATGTGGCGCCGCGGAAGCTGAGGGGCGCGAGCGCGTGGGTTCCCCAGCCGAGGATGCTGACGACGTGGCCCGTGTAGACGCGAACGGCGCGAAAAGAGTCATCCAGGGTCGCGCCACCGACGGAATCGAAGACGACGTCGAATCCTTCGCCCGCGGTCGCGGATGCCAGGTACTCGTCGACTGCGGTGGCGCGATCGATGGGCGTGGCCCCGGCCTCACGGATGATCGGAAAGCTCCGCTCGCTGCCGGTCGCGAATACGGTCGCGCCCTGGCTGCGGGCAAGCTGGATGGCGATGTGCCCGACTCCCCCGGCTCCGCCCTGCACGAGCACGAGCTCGCCCGCGCCAACTGCGGCGCGGTCGACGAGTCCCTCCCACGCCGTGATCGCGGCCAGCGGAAGCGATGCTGCCTCGAGCATCGACATGCTCTTCGGTTTGCGGGCCAGCAGCCCGGCATCCACGGCCGCGTACTCTGCGAGCGATCCCTGGTTATCCCCGATTCCGCCGGTCATCCCGTAAACCTCGTCGCCGACCGCGAAGCTCGTCACGCCCTCGCCGAGCGCGGCTACCTTGCCTGCGAGGTCGATGCCGAGCACGGCGGGCACGGAGACCTGCGCGTGAGCCGCGGCACCCGCCCGAATCTTGGTGTCGAGCGGGTTGACCCCGCTCGCGTGAATCTCGACCAGCACCTGGCCCGGCCCCGCGATCGGCATCGGGAGGTCCCGCGCCACCAGCTCCGCGCCAATCGTCTCCAGTACCAGCGCTCGCATCGTGTCCATTTCCTGATTCTCCTCGCCTCGACCGCGACTGCAGCCCGTCGGCGTGTCAACGATCAGGGCACCGTATCCATTCCGCGAACGGGTGTGCTGCGCCCGAGGCCCAGGGCCACGCCGAGGCCACCCGGCGTGCCCTGGGAGCTTCTGGTCAGTCGAGCCCGTTGGCCCGGATGACGTTCGAGTACCAGAGCGCGCTCGACTTGGCGGTGCGTGTCTGGGTGGCGTAATCGACGTAGTACATGCCAAATCGGTAGCCGTATCCCCACGCCCACTCGTAGTTGTCGAGGAACGACCATGGGAAGAATCCCAGGAGCGGCACACCGTCCCTGATCGCATCGTGCGCCGCGCGGATATGGCCGTCGTAGAAGTCGATCCGATCGGTGTCCTTGATCAACCCCTCCGGATCGACGTAGTCGTGAAGCGCAATTCCGGTCTCGGTCACGATGAGGGGAACGGCGGTGTAGTCGCGATTGACCCGGGTCAGGATCTCGTACAGACCCTCCGGATGCACGCCGATTCCGACCGCTGTCTGGTTCTGGTCGGTGACCCGCTTCCACCCGCGCTTCGGGTCCGCGGGGTCAGCGGTCACCAGGTGACGTTCGTAGTAGTTGATGCCGAAATAGTCGATGGGTGCGCTGATTAGCTCGAGGTCGCCGTCCTTCACGAAGCTGAGGTCTGAGATGCCGTCGTAGTACGCGGCCATGTCTGCCGGGTACTCGCCCGTGAAGAGCGGATCGAGGAACAGGCGATTCTCGAACAGGTCGAGTCGCTTCGCCGCGGCGACATCCTCTTCCGAAGTCGTCGCGGGATGCGGCGAAGTCAGGTTGCACGTGATGCCGAGCTGCCCGGGCAGGTTCTGCGCGCGAAGGGCCTGCAGCGCCTCCCCGTGGCCGAGCAGCAGGTGGTGGGCGACGGTGACTGCGGTGGCCTCATCCTGGATGCCCGGCGCGTGGCGCCCCTCCAGATTGCCGACGAACGCGGCTACCCACGGCTCGTTGAGCGTCAGCCAGCGAGGCACTCGGTCGCCCAGGCGGTCAGTCACGACCCGCGCGTAGTCGGCGAAGTGGTGGGCGGTGTCGCGGTTTGCCCAGCCACCGTCATCCTGCAGTGCCTGCGGGAGGTCCCAGTGGTAGAGAGTGACGAGCGGCGCGATATTGCGGGCGACCAGTCCATCGATCAGGCGGTCGTAGAAGTCGAGCCCTGCCTCGTTGACCTCGCCTTTGCCGAGGGGAAGGACTCGCGGCCAGGCGACCGAGAGGCGATAGGAATCCACGCCGAGCTCGGCGAGCAGGTCGAGATCGGACTCCCAGCGGTCGTAATGATCGCAGGCGATGTCGCCGGTGTCGCCGCGCACGACCTTTCCCGGTGTGTGGGAGAAGGTGTCCCAGATGGATGGCCCGCGTCCGTCACGGTCGGCTGCACCCTCGATCTGGTACGCAGCAGTTGCCGCGCCCCACAGGAAGCCGTCGGGGAATTCGATTTTTGACATGGTTTGGTCCTTAAAAAGTGGTCAGTGTCGGCTCGACGGGGTCGAGCGGGTCTATGCGGCTCCGCCGCGGGCGATTCGTCGTCGTCGACTGATTGCGTCGACGGAGATGGCGAGCAGCAGGATGAGCCCGGTCGCGACGTTCTTCACGGCGGCGGGCTGGCCGAGCAGGTCGAGTCCGTTCTCGACGCTGCCGACGACCAGTGCGCCGAGGATCGCGTGGTAGATCTTGCCGCGCCCGCCGAAGAGGCTGGTGCCGCCGATCACCGCCGCCGCGATCGCGTCGAGCTGCAGCGTCCCGCCGCCGAGCGCATTGGATGCTGAGAACTCGCGCGACGCCTCGATGATCCCTGCCGCCGCCGCGATGGCCGAGATGATCACGAAGACGACGACGACCACTGTGCGCACGCGTATTCCCGACCGTCTGGCCGCCTCCCGGTTGCCCCCGATTGCATACATATGTCGCCCGAATCGGGTCTCGGTCATCACGATCGTGAAGCCGA
>DASYEE010000117.1:0-54689 GCA_036499165.1 Galbitalea sp.
CTCCCTCGTCGCGGAGTTTCGGCATTCGGCCCGACCATCAGCGACAGACACTGAATCATCAGTGAAGGGGAGAGACTCGTGAAGAACCATCAGACCGCATCGGCCATGCCGGTGCACAAGTACCGTCCGTATCACGAGCAATTTGCCGTCGACCTGCCCGATCGCACATGGCCGTCGAAACGGATCACGAAAGCCCCGCTCTGGTGCGCGGTCGATCTGCGCGACGGCAACCAGGCGTTGATCGACCCGATGAGCCCCGAGCGCAAGCGCATCATGTTCGACCTGCTCGTGAAGATGGGCTACAAGCAGATCGAGGTTGGATTCCCGAGCGCGAGCCAGACCGACTTCGACTTTGTCCGGTCGCTCATCGAGGAAAACCTCATCCCGGACGACGTCACGATCCAGGTCCTGACGCAGGCGCGCGAGGCGCTGATCAACCGCACGTACGAGTCGATCAAGGGCGCAAAACAGGCGATCGTTCACCTGTATAACTCCACGAGCATCCTGCAGCGCGACGTTGTCTTCCGCACAGACAAGCAGGGCATCATTGACATCGCTCTCGAGGGCGCGCGCCTGTGCAAGGCGGCCGAGGCGCTGGCGGCCGGGACCGACATCTACTACGAGTACTCGCCAGAGAGCTACACGGGCACTGAACTCGAGTTCGCCGTTGACATCTGCAACCAGGTGCTCGAGGTTTTCCAGCCGACGCCAGACCACAAGGTGATCATCAACCTGCCGTCTACCGTGGAAATGGCGACACCGAATGTCTACGCTGACTCGATCGAGTGGATGTCGCGGCACTTGGCGCACCGCGAAAACGTGTTGCTCAGTCTGCATCCGCACAACGACCGCGGTACGGCGGTGGCCGCAGCGGAGCTTGGCTACCAGGCGGGCGCAGATCGCATCGAGGGCTGCCTGTTCGGAAACGGAGAGCGCACGGGCAACGTCGACCTCGTCGCCCTGGGGCTCAACCTGTTTACCCAGGGGATCGACCCGCAGATCGACTTCAGCGACCTCGACGTCATCCGTCGCACGGCCGAGTACTGCAACCAGCTGAAGGTGCATGAGCGGAGCCCCTGGGCGGGCGATCTCGTTTACACGGCCTTCAGCGGGTCGCATCAGGACGCGATCAAGAAGGGCTTCGAGGCGATGGAGGCGGAGGCCAGGGCCAAGGGCGTGGACGTCAATGACCTGCTGTGGGCGGTCCCATACCTGCCGATCGACCCGAAAGACCTCGGTCGCAGTTACGAAGCCGTGATCCGGGTGAATTCGCAGTCCGGCAAGGGCGGCGTGGCCTACCTGTTGAAGACCGACCACGCGCTCGACCTGCCGCGCAAGCTCCAGGTGGAGTTCAGCCAGGTCGTCCAGGCCAAGACGGACGCGGAAGGCGGCGAGGTCACTAGTCGGCAGATCTGGGATGTCTTCCAGGACGAATACCTGCCAGCGCCCGATTCCCGCCCTGAAGACAAGTGGGGCAGGTTCGAGCTGCTTTCGACGCGGACCGCCAGCGACATGAGCGGTTCGGTGAGCCTCAACGTCACACTGCGTGATGGCGAGCGAGTCGACGACGTTGCGGCAAACGGCAACGGCCCGATCAATGCCTTCCTGACGATGCTCGCCTCGCAGGGGATCGAAGTCGAACTGTTCGACTATGTCGAGCACACGCTGAGCGCTGGGGGCGACGCAGTCGCCGCCGCATACGTCGAGTTGAGGGTGAACGGCAAGACCCTCTGGGGCGTTGGCATCGACGCGGACATCTCAACGGCATCCCTCAAGGCAGTCGTCTCGGCGGTCAACCGCGCGGTTCGTACCGAGGTTGGCGACCGCGAGCTCGCCTCCGTCTAGCCGTTCCGGGGCGTTCGCGCCATTCCTCCCGTCCGTGGTTCTGAAAACTCAGGAAATCGTCGCGGGGCTCGCGCGCGCAGCACCGCCGTGGCGGGCCTCGTGTTCTGCGCCCGTAACGATTTCCTGAGTTTCCGATTTCAGGACGGCGCTAGGGGCGGTCGCGATGGGGGCGACGGATGCGTGGCATCCGTTCCAGTCGCCGCTGCTCAGGCACCGTCCAGTTGAAGAACACGGCGAGAACTCGGATGCCGAAGGTCACGATGACGCAGATGACCGCAGCCACGAGAATGGGCACGCCGAGAAGATGCAGCACGACGAGCGCGGTGGCGCCGCCCGCCGCAGCGACGGCGTAGAGCGATCCGACGTGCATGAACGCGATCGGGACGTTCAACAACAGGTCGCGCACGATCGAGCCGCCGACCGCTGAGATCGTGCCAAGGAAGATCGCGGGAATGGCCGGCAGCCCGAGGGCGAGGGCTTTAGATGCCCCGATCGCGCAGAACAGGCCGATCGTGAGTGCATCGAGGATCACGATCGCGGTTGCCAGTCGGGTGAAAACTCGCTCGAGCAGCATGCCGATGAGGGCGGCAACGATCGCGGTGGGCACGTACCAGTTGTCGGTCAGGGCGACGGGGACCTGGCCGAGAAAGACGTCACGAACAAGCCCTCCGCCGAGGCCGGCCGCAATTCCGATGATTGCGACACCGAGCAGGTCGAGTCGGCGGTCGCGAAACTGCGCCGCGTAGACGGCGCCCTGGACCCCGCCGATTGCCACTGCCGACAGGTCCGCCCAGAGCGGGATGGAGAAGGCGACCTCGTGCACGTGACCATTCTGGCCTGTCCCGGTCGGGCATCAGTGCGTTCAGATGATTCCCGGCGATACTGGTCATGTGCCCCTGTATCGTGATGAAGCCGTCGTGCTCCGCACCCACAAGTTGGGTGAAGCCGACCGTATCGTGACGATGCTGAGCAGGCAGCACGGCAAGATCCGTGCTGTCGCCAAGGGGGTGCGTCGAACGGCGTCGAAATTCGGTTCGCGTCTTGAGCCGTTCATGGTCGCCGACGTCCAACTCTTCGAGGGTCGCAGCCTCGACATCATCACGCAGGCCGAGTCGCTCGGCGCATACGGAGCGGACATCGCCAGCGACTACGCGAGTTATACGGCGGCCACCGTCATGGTCGAAACCGCGGACAAGATCACGGATGACAGCGGCAGCCTTCAGCAATACCTCCTGCTCGTCGGCGGCCTGCGTTCGCTCTCGCGGCGCGAGCATGCCCCGGGTCTCATCCTCGATTCGTTCCTGCTGCGCTCGCTGTCGATAGCCGGCTGGGCGCCGAGTTTCGTGGACTGCGCGGTGACCGGTGCACCGGGACCGCACTCGGCATTCGTGGTCCAGCTAGGTGGGGTGGTGGCAGACGCGGTCGCCCCTCCAGGAGCGCCACGACTGGACGCCCGCACTCTCGACCTGCTTGCCGCCCTGCTCGCCGGAGAGTGGGCAATCGTCGAGGAGGCGGATGACCGCGAGCGCAGCCAGGCGAGCGGTGTCGTTGCCGCATACACGCAGTTCCACCTCGAGCGCGGGTTGCGCTCGCTTCAGCACGTCGACCGATCGACCCCCATACGCGCGGCGGCATCGACGACGACGCCAACAACCGTCGGAGGAGCGCGATGACTCCCGTCGCCAAGACTCACCGCGATGCGGTCGACTTCAAGCCAATCGACTGGACGGGCCAATACCCGCCCGCGCTGCCTTCGTCGGCGGTCCCGGGCCACGTCGCGATCGTCATGGACGGCAACGGACGGTGGGCCAACGCCAGGGGTCTCACGCGAATCGAGGGTCACCGAGCGGGGGAGGCTTCATTGCTCGATGTCGTTGCCGGCGCAATCCAGCTTGGCGTCAAACAGCTCAGCGTCTATGCCTTCTCCACCGAGAACTGGAAGCGTTCGCCTGACGAAGTGCGTTTCCTGATGGGGTTCAACCGCGACGTACTCCATCGGCGCCGCGACCAGTTGAACGACTGGGGTGTGCGGGTGCGTTGGGCGGGCAGGCGACCGCGGCTCTGGCGCTCGGTCATCAAGGAGCTCGAATTCGCTGAACAACTCACGCGGAACAACAGCACCCTGACTCTCACGATGTGTGTCAACTACGGCGGACGCACGGAGATCATGGATGCCGTGCGTTCGATCGCGGATGAGGTAGCGTCCGGCAGGCTGAAGCCGTCTGGCATCACGGAGAAGACGATTCAGCGCGCAATGTATGAGCCCGATTTGCCGGATGTCGACCTATTCGTGCGCAGTTCTGGTGAGCAGAGGACGAGCAACTTCATGCTCTGGCAGAGCGCATACGCAGAGATGGTGTTCCTCGACACGCTCTGGCCTGACTTCACACGGATCGACCTCTGGAACGCGATAGCCTTGTACGCTTCGAGAAATCGTCGATTTGGCGGAGCAATCGATGCCCCGAGCACCTGAACGGAAGATGCCATGACGAGAACAGTTCGAACGGTCGTGACAATCCTCTTTCTCGGCATCGTGATCGGGTGCGGGCTTGCGGTGCTCTATTTCGGGACATCCACGGGGGTCATCTCCGGGGGCGCGACGACTGTCACCGGCGGAGCGACCAAATCTGCGCCGTTCTACGCGCAGGTCGGCTGGGTTCGTAACACCGCGCCGTGGCCGGTAACGATCCAGAAGATCACGACGAACGCCGCACACACGTCTGCTCCGACGGTCACCTACATCGAACGCAAACACGACAGCACCAAATACAAGTCTGGTGCGGCCCCGACCTGGACGAAGATCTCGCCAACGCCGCCCGTGGAGATCCTTGGTGGAAGTCTTCACTACCTCGGGTTTGCGGTCTCGCCCGCAGTCGGGCACATCGCTTCATTCACAAGCTTCACGGTGAAGTTCAGCGGACCCCTCGGATTCACTTTCTCGAAGACGTTCAGCGGCACGATCATTGCGGCGCGCGCGGCCGGCCTGCCACCGACGATCCTCGCCCCCGACCCCCTGACAAACTCTGCGTCGCTCGACCCGTATCTGACGCTCCTGCGGACGGCCCTCGAGCAGAAGAACCTGGCCAGCCTGGCCACTGTGATGGGCGGCGATGCGACCGTCACCGATGCCAAGGCGTTCCTTGCGAAGCAGCAGGGCTTCACGGCGAAGTACAAGCAGCTCGTAACCTTCGACCTGAAGAATCCCGATTCGCAGACAATCGTCTTCTACCGATCGGACCCCAAGAAGGGGCAGCCTCCCATCATCGTCAACTGGGCGGGCTTTCGCTGGAGCGTCGCGCGGTAGCTCGCGGCTGTTCGCTGGCCGCAGCTAGGTTGCCGCGACGCCGGCGGGCGCGTGCTTTGCACGCGCGAGACCCCAATCGTCTCCGCGAAGATCCAGCACGGCCGCCATTGTTGCGGCAAGGCTCGGCACGCGCGCCGCGTCTGCCTGATGGACGAGCTGGATGCTGCGGGTGCTCAGCGGGGACGCCGCGCGGATCGCAGCGCCCGCGGGTGCTGTGACGGTGGCCAGCGCAAGCCGCGGCAGCATCGCAACTCCCAGTTGGGCAGCGACGAGGTGCAGAACCGCGACGGCGTTGTCTGTCTCGTAGTCGATCGCGGGCTCGAAGCCTGCCGCCTCACAGACGGCCAACAGGTGGCCGCGGCAGAGCGGGCATCCGGCGATCCAGTGCTCACTCGAAAGGTCGCGCACCTCGACATCGGCGGCCACCGCGGAAGGATGCCCGGCCGGCAGAACGAGCAGCATGTCTTCGGTAAAGAGAGGGGTTAGAGCAAGTCCTGCGGTCAGGTCGCGATGCGGATCGGCGCGATCGCCGGGATAGCTGAACGTCACCGCGAGATCGACGGAACCGTCGCGCAGCATGGCGAGGGCCTCCGGTGGTTCTGCCTCGACATAGCTCAGCACTATCCCGGAATGGCGTTCGGCCATGGCGCGCAGCAGCCGGGGCATGATCGTCGAGGATGCGGTGGGGAAGGCCGCGATTCGTGCCGAGCCCGTACGCATGCCAGCCAGCTCAGCAAGCTCGCCTGACGCCGCATCCAGGGCGGATGAAATGGCCAGCGCGTGCTTCGCCAGGAGCGATCCGGCCTCTGTCAGGCGAATGGAGCGGCCGGAACGAATCACCAGCGGCATGCCGAGTCGTGACTCCGTGCGCTGGAGGTGCTGGCTGATCGCGGGCTGACTGAAGCCGAGAAGCGCGGCAGCACCGGTGATCGTCCCGGTGTCTGCAATTGCGCGAACGATGCGGATCGTGTGCAGGTCGAGATCGGTGTCCATCTCTCCACCATAACGTGACGTTATCGGTGACATCCTAAACCTGCGGTTGTCGAATATGAGCTGGTCCCGGAGGCTGGGAGCATGCCAGTCCGGACAGCCAACGACCTGAAGACCGCCGCGGCCGAGTTCGCCGAGCCAAGGGGTTATCTTGCGGCGGCGACGATGGGCCTGCCACCTCGGGCCACCGTGGCTGCGCTTCGGGCCGATCTCGACGACTGGAACATGGCAACCTGCGATCCGATGCGCTACGACACGACTGTGACGAACACCCGCATTCACTACGCGCGACTTGTTGGGATCGATGCATCGCGCGTCGCAATCGGTTCGCAGACATCGGTTCAGGCGGCGTTGTTTGCGGCCGCTGCGCCGGCCGGAGCCGAGGTGCTCTGTGTCGACGGAGACTTCTCGTCGATCGTGTACCCCTTCCTGCAGCGAGACGACATCCGGGTCCGCAGTGTGCCCCTCGCTGCCCTGGCCGACGCGATCACCGACGAGACCTGGCTGGTTTCGTTCTCGATGGTCCAGTCGGCGACGGGAACTGTCGCGGACGCGGCGGCGATCTGCGAGGCCGCCGCCAGACACGGTGCTCTGACCTTCTGCGACCTGACCCAGGCTGCCGGCGTGCTCCCGGTTGACGCATCCGCGTTCGACGCGACCGTCTGCCACGCCTACAAGTGGCTCTGCGCTCCCCGAGGAGTCTCCTTCTTGACCGTGTCGCTGAAAACTCAGGAAATCGTGGTTCCGACCCAGGCTGGCTGGTATTCGGGAGACGACCCGTGGACGTCCTGTTACGGACCGGAAATTCACCTTGCTGCGGATGCTCGCCAATACGACGTATCCCCGGCGTGGCAGGCCTGGGTGGGGGCAGAGCCCTCGATCCGACTCTTCGCGGACCTCGATATCGCGGCCGTCTGGGAACATGCCGCCGGGCTCGGCGATCAACTCTCTGCGGCGCTAAGACTTCCTGAGTTTCACCAGGCGATCGTCACCTGGAGCGACCCGGACGGTCGTGCGCTCGCCCAGTTGAAGGGGGCGGGCATCCGGGCGTCCGGTCGAGCGGGTCGCGTGCGGCTCGCGTTTCACCTCTGGAACACCGAAGAGGATGTCGCCGCGGTCGTCGCCGCGCTTGATCGCTAGTCTGAAGCCATGGTCGATTCCCGCGACGAGCACCACGAGACTCCTCTCGAAGGCGAAGAGGAGCCGCCGCCCGTCGGGCCCCGGAGCGCGTTCAACCTGTATTCGAGCCCGGTGCCATTCGGCGGGCCACCCAGCGAACCGGTCGAGATCGACGGCGAGGTGCCGTGGGAACTGCGGGACGATCCTGCTGACGACGAGAAGGACGAGTCCGCCCGGTAGGCTGGGACTCCTCATTCTCGACCGGGCATCCAGCTCGGCTGGCCAACTGGAGTTACTCGTGGCAACGCCAAATCCGCTCGACGCCGTCATCGCCCTCGCCAAGAGACGAGGATTCGTTTTCCAGGCGGGCGAGATCTACGGCGGGTCACGCTCCGCATGGGATTACGGCCCCCTTGGCACCGCGCTCAAAGAGAACATTAAGCGTCAGTGGTGGCAGTTTATGGTGCAGGGGCGCGACGACATCGTCGGCATCGATTCGTCGATCATCCTTCCGCGCCGCGTGTGGGAGGTGTCCGGCCACGTCGAGGTCTTCAGCGATCCGCTCGTCGAGTCGCTGCACACTCACAAGCGCTACCGCGCCGACCACCTGCTCGAGGCGTACGAGGAGAAGCACGGCCATCCTCCTGTGAACGGCCTCGCGGACATCCGTGATCCCGACACCGGCCAGCCGGGTTCGTGGACCGAACCGCAGAATTTCTCTGGCCTGCTGAAGACATTCCTCGGTCCCGTAGACAACGAAGAAGGGATGGCGTACCTCCGCCCTGAGACCGCACAGGGAATCTTCACCAACTTCGCCAACGTGCTCGGTGCATCACGCATGAAACCCCCCTTCGGCATTGCGCAGATCGGCAAAAGTTTCCGAAACGAGATCACACCAGGCAACTTCATCTTCCGAACGCGCGAGTTCGAGCAGATGGAGATGGAGTTCTTCGTTGAGCCGGGCACCGACGAAGAGTGGTTCTCGTACTGGATCGACGCGTCGGAGGAGTTCTACACGGGTCTCGGCATCACGCCGGAGAATATCCGCCGTTACGAGCACCCCAGGGAGAAGCTGTCTCACTACTCGAAGCGCACCATTGACCTCGAATACCGGTTCCGGTTCGCGGGAAGCGAATGGGGCGAGCTCATGGGTGTCGCGAACCGCACCGACTTCGACCTGAAGACGCACTCGGAGGGTTCGGGCGTTGACCTGTCGTACTTCGACCAGGCCAAGAACGAGCGGTGGGTCCCGTTCGTCATTGAGCCGGCGTTCGGATTGACGCGCGCTCTGATGGCGTTTCTCATCGACGCATATCACGAAGATGAGGCGCCGAACACGAAGGGCGGCGTCGACAAGCGCACCGTGCTGCGACTCGACCGCAGGCTGGCGCCCGTGAAGGTCGCTGTGCTGCCGCTCTCGCGCAACGAACAGCTGTCTCCGCTTGCCAAGTCGGTCGCGGCCGATCTTCGCAAGTACTGGAACATCGACTTCGATGACGCGGGCGCGATCGGTCGTCGGTATCGCAGGCAGGATGAGATCGGCACGCCGTTCTGCGTGACGGTTGACTTCGACTCGCTCGACGACAATGCCGTCACCATCCGCGAACGGGACACCATGGGGCAGGAGCGTGTTTCGCTCGACCGACTCACGGGGTACCTGGCGGAGCAGCTGATCGGCGCGTAATCCCGCTCCCTCACAGGGAAGCCAGGCGCTTGCAGGTGCACAGATTGGCCGGTTCGCCGTCGTCGTGACCGCGCGGCATCCAGCCTGTACCGATGGTGGATGTTGCTCGGCTGGTACACGACCTCGGCGGAATGGCCCAGAAGCGACAACTCGTCGCTCGCGGAGCACGAGACATCGATCTGACGCGAGCGGTGCACAGCGGCGAGGTGATCAGGGTTCGCAACGGATGGTACTCGACCATGGCGGATGGCTCGCCGGAAGTACAGGCTGTCCGCGTCGGCGGTCGTCTCACCGGCATCTCAGCGATCATTGCCCTCGGGGGCTGGGTGTTGGGCAGGCATCCTTTGCACGTGTCGGTCAATGGGAACGCCGCACGGCTGCGATCGCCGCGCAATCGGCGGGTGCGGTTCGGCGCAAAGTCATCGCGGGGCGTCACCCTGCACTGGGACCATGGTGAGCTGGCCTCCCGCGGGTCGTCGATGTCGGTCGGTCTCGTGGATGCGCTCCTTGCGGTCGTTCTGGACGAGTCGCTCGAGACTGCGGTGGCCGCGCTCGACTGGGCGCTGCACACGGGCATCCTTGACGTCATCGACTTCGAGACCGTCATTTCGCGGCTGCCGCGGGATCGTCGGGGAATCCGCGACTGGGTCGACCCGGCGTGTGAATCCTTGCCGGAGAGCCTTGCGCGCACGCGGTTCAGGCTGGCGGGGCGTCGGGTCGAGACGCAGGTTCGGATGGTCGGTGACAGGCGCATCGACCTGGTCGTCGATGGCGTCGCAGGCGTCGAGGTGGATGGCGAGGAATTCCACCTGACCAAGTTCGACGCCGATCGGTCAAAGGATGTCGACATCACAATGATGAGGCTTCACGCGCTTCGTCCGACCGCCCGCATGGTCTTCCACGAGTGGGACCGCGTCGCCCAGATGGTCGATGCGGCCATTGCCATGCACGTAAACGCTCCTCGCGGTTCTGAAAACTCAGGAAGTCGTGCCCGCTCTCCATACGGCAACGGCGGACTCGCGGGGTGGAGGCGAAGGCCCCGGCGACGATCTCCTGAGTTTTCGAGATGCGGGGAGAAGCAGCACAGGAGGAGGGGGCGAGCGCGGCGGGAATGACGTGGCGGAGGCCGCGGTTACATCCACCGTGAGTGACGCAATCAAGGTGGACATCTGGTCAGACGTGCAGTGCCCGTGGTGCTACATCGGTAAGCGCAAGTTCGAGACGGCGGTCGAGCAGTTCGGTGGCAACGTTGAGGTCGAGTACCACTCGTTCGAGCTGGCACCAGACACCCCGGTCGACTTCGAGGGAACACCCAAGGATTACCTCGCCGAGCGCAAGGGCATTTCAGCTCAGCAGGCAGACGAGATGCTTGATCGAGTGACCGGCATCGCGGCAAGCGTTGGTCTCCACTATGACTATGACCACGTGCACCAGACGAACACGATCAAGGCCCACGAGTTGATCCACTACGCGAAGTCGCAGGGTCGCCAGCTCGACATGAAGGAGCGGCTGCTCAAGGCCTACTTCGTCGATGGTCGGCACGTCGGCCGCATCGACGACCTCGCCGACCTCGCAGCGGAGATCGGCCTGGATCGCGCCGAGGTGGTGCAGGTCCTCACCGACAACACGTTCCTGGCAGACGTCAAGAGCGATGTGGCGCAAGCCGAGGAATACGGCATCCAGGGAGTCCCGTTTTTCGTGTTCGACGAGAAGTACGGGGTGTCGGGTGCCCAGGATCCCGCGACATTCGTGAACGTGCTCTCCCAGGTGCAATCGGAACGGCAGGATGCCTGATGGCCGTCCAGAAGCCGACAACACTAACCATCCTGGGCGACTCCGCCGCGGAGGTTTGTAACGACGAGTTCTGCGTGATCCCACTACGGGATGTCGCGCCCGACGCCGAGAATGGCCAGAACGCAGTCGCGGTTACCGCTGCAAACTAGTCGGTGATGTCCGCGACGGTTGCGTCCAGACCGGCAATGAGCTGAGACGCGTCAACGAAGGCACTGAGGCCGGCCTCGCCGGCGCCGAGTCCGATTCGCCCCTCTATGCGCGAGTCGGCATACACGGGCCATGGTGTCGTACTTCCGAGCGGAACGATCGTGCCGCGGGCATAGCCAGTCGCCTCGAGCGCTACAGCTGCGTCAGGAAGTTGAAGCTTGTTGACCCCTACGACGGTGCGCAGCTTCGCCCACGAGATCTGCCTGTCGCCCGGCACGAGAGCAAACAGGAACGTGCCGTCATGCCGTTTGACAACAAGCGTCTTGACAATGCTGGATTCTGCAACCCCCAGCTTCCGGGCCGCGTCCGCGAGTGAGTTCGCCGGAGGTCGAGAGACGAACTCGATCGCAATGCCCCGAGCATCCGCGTCTTCCTTGACTCGCTCGCGTCCCGACCGGGTCACAGCTGCCCAGTTCCCACGCGCCGCCGTTCGTTCTGGATCGCCTCAAGGTACTGATCGCGGTCGAAACGCAGAGTGACAGCGGGCTCGAATGGCACGGGCGTCCACTGTTGGATGGCTTCTGCCACGGGTTGCTGCTGCGCCGACTTCTTCCAGAAGGGGGTCAGCTTCGGCGCGGGACCAGCATCGAACTGATCGAATCCGATCGACGACCACAGCACGGTCGACCCTTCGATGCTGAGATTCGCCGCCAACAGGACGCCGCACGTTGCATCCAGGCATCCGTCGCAATAGCCGATGGCGATTCGACCTTCGGGCAGCGGATCATCCTTCGGCCCGCCAAGAAGCGCGCGCAGGTAGGCGGCTGGGCTAATGACGCCCGCATGCTGGTCGACCAGCGGGGTTGACTGCTCGATAACGTGGCCGGCTGCAGCGCCGAGAAACTCGCCGAGCAACCGCCCATCGACCTCGATTTGACGGCTCGCAAACTCACCCGGCCCCCACGCGGACTTCTGTTCGACTTGCACGTCTACGAACCGCAGAACGTCGAGCTGTGCGTTCTCGGCCATGCAAGGTCTCTCTTTCTGGGAGAATTGGGCTGATGACTATTCTTGCGGCTCGTGGCACTGCGTCGCCAATCGGCGCGCGGGCCACCGGCGCGCCGTCGACCAGCACCCCGTCCGGACTGTCGATCGGCCGCCTCAATCTCGATGTCCCGGTCGTTCTGGCGCCCATGGCTGGTATCACCAACACAGCATTTCGTCGACTGTGCCGTGAATACGGTGCTGGCCTGTACGTGAGCGAGATGATCACCAGTCGCGCTCTCGTCGAGCGCACCCCGGAGAGCATGCGCCTCATCCGTCACCACGCGTCGGAGAAGACCAGGAGCATCCAGCTCTACGGTGTCGACCCGAAGACGGTCTCCGAGGCCGTCACGATGCTGGTAGCGGAAGATCGCGCAGACCACATCGACCTGAACTTTGGATGCCCCGTCCCGAAAGTCACTCGCAAGGGCGGGGGAGCGGCGCTGCCCTGGAAGACGGATCTGTTCCGCGACATCGTCGAGGGCGCGGTCAGGGCTGCGGGCAACATCCCCCTGACCATCAAGATGCGCAAGGGCATCGACTCCGACCACCTCACCTATCTCGAGGCCGGGCGAATCGCAGCGGGCGCAGGCGTCGCCAGCATCGCGCTGCACGCGCGCACCGCCGCGGAGTTCTACTCCGGCACCGCAGACTGGTCAGCCATCGAGCGCCTCAAAAACGAGATCACCGACGTCCCGGTGCTCGGAAACGGCGACATCTGGAGCGCGGATGACGCGATCAGGATGGTGCGCGAGACCGGCGCAGACGGAGTTGTCGTAGGTCGAGGTTGCCTCGGCCGCCCGTGGCTTTTCGGCGACCTGAGCGCGGCGTTCAGGGGTGAGCGCCGCAAGGCGGAGCCGAGTCTCGGTGAGGTCGCGGCAGCTTTCAAGCGGCACGCGGAGCTCCTGGTCGAATTCTTCGATGGCGACGAGGATCGCGCGTGTCGCGATATCCGCAAGCACGTCGCCTGGTATTTCAAGGGCTACGCGGTCGGGGGCGAGCTGCGCGCGAGCCTTGCGACCGTCCAGTCGCTCGCCCAACTCGACCACCTTCTCGCAACACTCGACTGGACCCAGCCATACCCGGGCGCAGACGCGGAGGGCCAGCGAGGTCGTGCCGGAACGCCGAAACGCCCATCGTTGCCAGACCGATGGCTCGAGAGCCGCGAACTGAACGAGAGCTTCCGTGCAGAGCTCGTCGGCGCTGAACTGCACCACAGCGGCGGCTGAGCGTGCCGGCAGAGTACACGCCGGCTGACTCTGAGCGCTGGTTCCCGGAAGAACACTCGAGTCGGCGGAGCGATTTCGCTCGCGACCGCGCTCGGCTGCTCCACTCGAGCGCATTGCGCAGGCTCGCGGCGAAGACGCAGGTCCTGAGCCCGACGGTGGGTCTGGACTTCGCCCGCAACCGACTCACGCATTCTCTCGAAGTCGCGCAGGTGGGGCGCGAGCTGGCGGCGAGCCTCGATCTCGACCCGGATGTCGTCGACACGGCGTGCCTCGCGCACGACCTCGGGCATCCACCCTTCGGTCACAACGGCGAGCGCGCGCTCAGCGAGTGGGCTGCCGACATCGGAGGGTTCGAGGGCAACGCGCAGACGTTGCGCCTGCTCACTCGCATCGAACCGAAAGTCTTCGGGCCGGATGGGCGCAGCTACGGGCTCAACCTGACGCGGGCGAGCCTCGATGCGAGTTGCAAATATCCGTGGCCGGAGGCTCAGGGCATCCCGGATCCGAGCGGCCGCAGCAAGTTCGGCTTCTACGATGACGACACCGATGCATTCGAGTGGCTGCGCGCCGGCGCCCCAGAACGCCAGCGCTGCGTTGAGGCGCAGGTCATGGATCTCTCCGATGACATTGCATACTCGGTGCACGACTTCGAGGATGCGGTGGTCAGCGGCTACATCGATGTCGCATCCCTGGGCGCGCGCGTCGACCATGATGAGCTCGTCGATTCCATGTTTGCGTGGATCGGCGGGGAACTCGACCATGACGAACTCATCGCTGCCTTCGATCGCCTCGACAACCTCGACGTGTGGCTGGGTGCATGGGATGGCACGCGAGCCGCACAGGGGCGGCTCAAGAACCTCACCAGCCAGCTCATCGGCCGTTTCATTGGCGCCGCGATCTCAGCAACGCGGGCGGCGTACCCACAGGAGTCCCTCATCCGGTTCGCCGCGAATGTCGTCGTGCCCCGGGAGATCCAGGCGGAGATCGCGGTGTTGAAGGGCATCGTTGCTGCCAACGTAATGTCAACGAACTCGCGCCGGCCGATCTACACGGAGCAGCGCGAGATCCTGACCGGCCTCGCCGATGCGCTCTTCGCAACGGGCGACGCGAATCTCGACCCCGGTTTCGCGGCCGACTGGCGCGGAGCATCCTCAGAGGCCGGCCAGCGCCGCGCGGTCGTCGACCAGGTCGCCTCGCTCACAGACCAGTCGGCAATGGCCTGGCACGAGCGCCTCATCCGCTAAGTCCGCCCTGGCGCCCCCGATCGTCGTCGCAGATCTGAAAACTCAGGAAATCGTCGCGGGTGCCTCCTGCACTTCCGCGCACGCTCGTGCGCGCGGCTCGCGACGTCGCGACGATTTCCTGAGTTTTCAGAACGGGCGGCGGGGAGCGCGAGCTGTGCACAGGCCCGGCGACGGAAGCGCGGCAACCGTAGAATCGAGCGCGTGGCAGGCCTCATCAAGCGAAGTGACATCGACGAGGTCCGGTCGCGCGTCAACATCGCGGATGTCGTCGGCGACTACGTGACCCTGAAGAACGCGGGGGTCGGCTCGATGAAGGGCCTTTGCCCGTTCCACGAGGAGCGCAGTCCCAGCTTCCACGTGCGCCCGCAGGTCGGTTTTTACCACTGCTTCGGGTGTGGTGAGGGTGGTGACGTCTTCACGTTCCTGCAGAAGATGGACCACGTCACCTTCTCCGAGGCCGTCGAGCGCATGGCTGCTCGCATCGGTTACGAACTTCACTACGAGGATGGCGGGCAGGCCACAGATCACGGAGTTCGAGCGCGCATACTGGCCGCAAATAAGGCCGCTGAGGAGTTCTTCATTTCCCAGCTCGCCACCAAAGAAGCGGAACCCGGTCGCGTGTTCCTCGGCCAGCGCGGGTTCGACCAGGCGGCCGCCGAACGATTCGGTGTCGGATTCGCCCCGCGTGGTGGCGCCGTCGGTAAGCACCTTCGCACCCTCGGCTACACCGATAACGAGCTCGTCGACGCTGGGCTCCTCGGCCGCGGCGACCGCGGCGATGTCTACGACAGGTTCCGTGGCCGACTCATCTGGCCAATTCGCGATGTCACCGGCCAGACGCTCGGCTTCGGCGCGCGAAAGCTGCTGGATGACGACAACGGTCCCAAATACCTGAACACGCCGGAGACCGCCGTCTACCACAAGAGCCAGGTCCTCTACGGGCTCGATCTCGCGCGGAAGGACATCTCCCGCGGGCGCCAGGTTGTCGTAGTCGAGGGTTACACGGATGTCATGGCCTGCCATCTCGCTGGCGTCACGACCGCGGTCGCAACGTGCGGTACCGCGTTCGGTGTAGACCACATCAAGATCGTCCGCAGGGTGATTGGCGATGTCGACAACTCCGACACGACGGGCACGGGCGAGGTGATCTTCACCTTCGACCCGGATGAGGCAGGGCAGAAGGCCGCCAGCCGTGCGTTCAGCGAGGAGCAACGCTTCGCCGCCCAGACATTCGTTGCGGTGGCGCCGGACGGTCTCGACCCGTGCGACCTGAGGCTCAATCGAGGCGACGATGCCGTTCGCAGGCTCATCCGCACCCGCCAGCCGATGTTCGAGTTCATGATCCGCCGAAACCTCGCCAGCCACGATCTCGAGACGGTCGAGGGTCGGGTTTCTGCCCTGCGCGCCGCGGCTCCGGTTGTTGCCGGCATTCGCGACCAGTCGTTGAGCGTCGGCTACACGCGGAACCTCGGTAAGTGGCTCGGGATGGATCCGTCGGAGGTACAGCGCGCCGTCACGTCCGCGCGAAATGCGACTCCGCGTTCGACGCCCGAGCAGCGCCGCAACCAGTCCGAACCGGGGCGCCAACCGCAGGACCAGCACCCGCAGCCAAGCCAGCAGGGCCAACCGGGTCGACCCGGCCAGCAATCGAGCGCGTGGGACGCACAGCCCGGTCAGCCGCAGGAGCAGCGCCAGGCTGACCTCTCCATCACCGACCTGCCCGTCGACCAGCCCACTCGCCAGGAGCGGGATGCCCTGATGGCGATCCTGCAGTACCCGACCGCAGTCGGACGCGAGCTGGTTGCGCGCGTCTGTGACGTGCGATTTGCGAACTCGACGCTGGGGGTTATCCGCGACGCAGTTCTGACGAGCGTTGCGTCCCTCGAGCAGCAGGACTGGGTAGCCATCGTCACTCGCGAGGTGCCGGAATCGTTCCTCACGCTGGTTCAGCAACTCGCTGTCGCGCCCATCCCGGAGCGGGCTGAGCGCATCCCCGCATACTGCGTACAGCTCGCTCGCGACCTGATCGATCGCGACCTGTTGCGCAGCAAGGCCGAGCTCCTCGGCGCCTTGCAGCGCACGGATGCGACGGCTGAACCCGCACGCTATCGGGAGCTGCAGGAGAGCCTCGTCGGTGTCGAATCTGAGCGTAGAAGGCTCCGCGACGACTGATTATTGCGTCCACACGTCATAAACATTTCGTTCGCATAAACATCCTCGCCTTGCGGCCGGAAGCTCTCGGCGGGACTACCTGTCTGTGCTAAACCTGATGCACAGTAATGAAAATGCTGCACGTTTTGTGCGGCATTTCTCCTCGTAGTACAGAAAACAAGAGGTGACGGATGACACTCTCGTCCAAATTCGCCCGACGCGTCCTCGTCGTGGTCGGTATCGGTGCAGCGGCAACGCTTGCCATCGCGGGCTGCTCCGGCGGCGGTTCAGGCAGCAACGGCTCTGGCGGTGCAGCAAAGACACTCATCGTCGGTACGACAGACGTCGTAACCTTCCTCGACCCGGCGGGCTCATACGACAACGGCTCGTTCGCCGTGATGAACCAGGTGTACCCATTCCTGATGAACTCGAAGGATGGCACGGGGGACGTCACACCGGACATCGCGACCTCAGCCACCTTCACCACGCCGACGACATACACGGTCAAGCTGAAGCCGGGCCTCAAGTTCGCCAACGGTCACGCGCTGACTTCGTCCGACGTGAAGTTCACCTTCGACCGCCAGCTGAAGATCAACGACCCCAACGGTCCTGCCTACCTGCTCGCTAACTTGGCCAGCACGGCGGCGCCCGACCCGACCACCGTCGTGTTCACGCTGAAGAGCCCCAACGACCAAACGTTCCCGCAGGTGCTTTCGAGCCCGGTTGGTCCCATCGTCGATGAGCAGGTCTTCTCGCCGACCGCCGTCACGCCAGACAAGACCATCGTCGCCGGCGAGGCGTTCGCAGGCCAGTACAAGATCACGAAGTACAACTTCAACAATCTCGTGCAGTTCACGGCGAACCCGAACTACAAGGGCGAGCTCGGCGCGGCCAAGACGAAGAACGTCGACCTGAAGTACTACACGTCATCGTCGAACATGAAGCTCGACGTGCAGCAGGGAAACATCGATGTTGCAGCGCGTGCGTTCTCATCGACAGATGTCGCGAGCCTCGCAACCAATAAGAACGTCAAGGTCGTTAAGGGACCGGGTGGCGAGATCCGCTACATCGTCTTCGACTTCGACACGATGCCGTTCGGTGCGAAGACCTCGACGCCCGACGCGAAGAAGGCTCTTGCGGTCCGCCAGGCGGCCGCCGACCTCATCGACCGTGCAGCGATCGCCAAGCAGGTCTACAAGGGCACGTACACGCCCCTGTACTCCTACGTCCCGCAGGGCCTGACCGGTGCCATCACCCCGTTCAAGGACCTCTACGGTGACGGCAGCGGCGGGCCGAGCCTCGACAAGGCGAAGGCCGTGCTGAGCGCAGCCGGTATCACCGCTCCGGTGAAGTTCACGATCCAGTACGTCGGTGACGGTCACTACGGCCCGTCGTCGGCAGACGAGTACGCACTCGTGAAGAGCCAGCTCAACCAGGGCGGCCTCTTCAACGTTGACGTGCAGTCGACCGACTACGTGCAGTACTCGAAGGATCGCGTGAAGGACACCTACCCGGCGTACCAGCTGGGTTGGTTCCCTGACTACTCCGACGCGGATAACTACCTGACGCCGTTCTTCGCAGCGAACAACTTCCTGGTGAACCACTACGACAACAAGACGGTCCAGGGGCTCATCACGAAGCAGGTCAGCGAGACGGATGCTGCGGCACGTACCCAGGAGATCCAGGACATCCAGACGGATGTCGCCAAGGATGTCTCAACGCTGCCGCTCCTCCAGGGCGCGCAGGTCGTCGTGACAGGCAAGGATGTAAGCGGTGCGGTCCTCGACCCGTCGTTCAAGTTCCGTTTCGGGACTCTCGTAAAGGGCTAAAGCTCCCCGCACTAGAGTTGTACAACTCGATCGGGGTGACGCGCCAACGTGCGTCACCCCGATTGTCACGAAATGACCGCGAGGCATCCTTTGAACGCAATTGCAACGACGCAGGCGGCACCGCCAGCCGATAATCCGGCGGATCCGGCGGTTCCCAAGGCTAAGAAGCAGGGCGGCGGCCTCGGTCGCTACATCCTGGTTCGGTTCGTCCTGATCTTCCCGACCGTCTTCATCCTGGTCACGATGGTCTTCTTCCTGATGCGGGTGACGGGCGATCCGATCACCGCATCGCTCGGCGGCAAGCTGACGCCGGCGGCACTAGCCGCACGCATCCACCAGGCTGGCTACGACCGCCCGGTCATCGTCCAATACCTCGAATACCTGCGCAACATCGCGACAGGCAACTTCGGTACGACGATCACCGATGGCCGCCCCGTCACCACCATCCTGACGACGTATGGCGGGGCGACGCTCGAGCTCGCGTTCTACGCGCTGATCGTGGCGCTTATCGTCGGCATTCCGCTCGGAATGCTCGCAGCGTACTTTCGCGACAAGTACCCGGATGCGATTCTCCGTATCTTCGCGATCCTCTGGTACGCGACGCCCGTGTTCTTCGTCGGACTACTGCTGAAGCTCGTCTTCTCGGTCTGGCTGGATGTCCTCCCGGTTGCAGGCAGGGCCAGTACGAGAACAGAACTCGAGCTGCAATCCCTCCCGCACCAGACCGGCATTTACCTCATCGACGCGATTAATTCCGGCGACCCGGATGCGGTGGCTGATGTGCTCCAACACGCCGTGCTGCCGGCGCTAGCCCTCGGATTCCTGGTCGCTGGCGTGTTCCTGCGCCTGGTGCGGACGAACGTCATCGGAACCCTCGGCACCGACTACGTGGATGCCGCTCGTTCTCGCGGTGTCAGTGAGTTCAGGCTGGTTCGGAAGCACGCGTTCAAGCCCGCTCTCATTCCGGTCATCACGGTGATCGGGCTGCAAGTTGCCTCGCTGCTGGGTGGCGCGGTCCTGACGGAGACGACCTTTGAGTGGCGCGGCCTCGGCTACGAGCTGACGCAGTATCTCGGGTCGCGCGACTTCGTTGCGGTGCAGGGCATCGTTGCCCTGCTCGCCGTGATCGTCGCCGTGACGAACTTCATCGTCGACATCATTGCGGCGCTCATCGACCCGAGGGTGAGGTACTGATGACCACGGCGACACCTTCGAGGGCGCGGGCGTTCGTCCAGGGCCTTCCCGTCATCCACCAGCTCCGACAAAGCATCGGGTTGCAACGCGGCATGCTGATCACCGGGTTGGTGCTCGTTGGCATCTTCGTTCTCACCGCGATCTTCGCGCCGCTGATTTCGCCATACGGCTACGCGCAACTGCGCGACGCGCACGGCTACTTCGGGGCGCAGGACCCGCCGGGCCCGAAACACCTGCTCGGGACGACCGTCGGCGGCTATGACGTGCTCTCGCGCGTCATCTGGGGCTCGCAGACGGCGCTTCTCGCGATCGTCGTCGCCGTGGTGCTGTCGATCTTCATCGGCGTCTCTCTCGGCGTGATCTCCGGTTACCTCGGCGGCTGGCTCGACCGCATCCTCGTAGTTATCGCGGACGCGGTCTACGCGTTTCCGACCCTGCTGCTCGCGATCGTCGCGGCCATCGTCATCAGCGGTGGGTCGTCGAATCTGCTCGGAGGCGTGTTCGCTTCGGGCATCTCGATTACGGCGGTGTTCATCCCGCAGTATTTCCGTGTCATTCGGGCCGAGGCGGTGCGAATCAAGTCTGAGGCGTTCGTCGAGTCGGCGAAGGTCGTCGGTACATCGACGATTCGCATCATGTTCCGTCACGTGTTCCGCAACGCGACTCGTTCACTGCCGCTGATCTTCACGCTGAATGCATCGGAGGCGATCTTCACGCTCGCCGCCCTGGGCTTCCTCGGCTTCGGCATCGAACCGACGTCGGCGGCGGAATGGGGGTACGACCTCAACAAGTCGATCTCCGATGTCACGAGCGGCATTTGGTGGACATCCATCTTCCCCGGTGCTGCGATCGTTCTCGTCGTGCTGGGAATCACCTTGGTGGGCGAGAGCCTGAACGACCTCTCCGATCCGCGACTGCGCACCCGCAGGCGCGCGGCAGGAGCATCCAGCATCGCGGATGTCTCCGTGCAGCCGGGCGGCGCGGTGGACGACGAGGTGCTCGGCTTCGATGAGCTGGAGGAGAAGCCATGACATCCGTTGTCGAGATCAAAGACTTGAACATTTCGTTCGCGACGGACGGCGAACCGGTCGCTGCCGTGCGCGGCGTCAGCTTGACCGTCACCAAGGGTGAGGTGCTCGCGATCGTCGGTGAGTCCGGCAGCGGCAAATCCGTGACGGCCAAGGCCATACTCGGCCTGCTTCCCGAGACCGCGACCGAAAGCGGTGTCGTGATGCTCGGCGCCAACGACATCGTGTCGCTGTCAAAGAAGCGCCTGCGTGAGGTTCGTGGCGTGGATGTCGCGATGGTGTTCCAGGAGCCATCGACGGCTCTTAATCCGGTCTACACGGTCGGCTGGCAGATCGCCGAGGGCCTGCGCGCGCACTCAAAGCTGTCGCGGAAGCAAGCGAGGGCCAAGGCGATCGAGATCATGACGAAGGTCGGGATCCCGGATGCCGCCCACCGCGTCGACTACTACCCTCACCAGTTCTCTGGCGGCCAGAAGCAGCGTGTTGTCATTGCGATGGCTCTCGTGCTCGAACCGGAGCTGATCGTCGCGGACGAGCCGACGACGGCGCTGGACGTCACGGTGCAGGCAGAGATCCTGGACCTCCTCCGCCGGTGCCGCGACGAATTCGGCGCGGCGATCGTGTTGATCACGCACAACATGGGAGTCGTCGCTGACCTTGCCGACCGCGTCGCGGTCATGTACAACGGCGAGATCGTTGAGCAGAACGACGTACGCAGCCTCTTTCAGGCACCACAGGTCGATTACACGAAGAAGCTCCTGGCGGCGGTTCCGAAGCTGGGTACGGGCCTGGCGGCCACCCGAGCGCGAGCGGAAGCCCGGCCGGACGTCGAGTTGAAGCCGGTCGTCTCGGCTCGGGACCTCGTGATCGAGTACGCCGGGAGGCTCGGTCGCAAAGGCTTCCGCGCGGTCGATGGCGTGAGCTTCGACATCCATGCGGGAGAGGTCCTCGGTCTTGTCGGCGAAAGCGGATCGGGCAAGACGACCATCGGTCGCGCAATCGCCGGGCTCACCCGGGTCTCCGGTGGTTCGCTGACGGTCCTCGGGCAGGAGATGCTCGGCGTGCGGGAACGAAACTTCAAGCCGCTTCGAAGCGACATCGGATTCGTGTTCCAGGATCCGGCATCCAGCTTCAATCCGCTCCTGACCATTGCTGAGTGCGTTGCGGAGCCGCTGATCGTGCACGGGCGGGCCTCGGATGCCGCCGCCGCGCGCAAACGCGTCGACGAACTCCTCGAGTCGGTGCAGTTGCCGCGCGCATTCGGCAACAGGTATCCGCACGAGCTGAGCGGTGGACAACGCCAGCGCGCAAGCCTCGCGCGCTCGCTCGCGCTTGAGCCGTCGCTCTTAATCGCCGACGAACCTACTAGTGCGCTGGATGTGTCGGTTCAAGCACGTGTGCTTGAGCTATTCTCTGAGTTACAGAAAGAGTTCGGTTTCGCGGCGCTCTTCATCAGTCACGACCTTGCGGTCGTGGATCTGCTCGCCGACCGCATAGCCGTTCTCTATCAGGGCAAACTGGTCGAAGAGGGCACGGGGGCCGAGGTGCTCGTCGCGCCGCAGCATCCTTACACTCAGCGACTGCTGGCATCGTTGCCGGTGCCCGATCCGGTCGAGCAGGCGCGACGCCGTGAAGCATTGGGGCAATTACGAAACGGGGACTGACGAGTGAAGGACGCAGCCGACTCTCGGCCGCTAGCCGTCCGCGCGGATGACGTGTCGATCAGGTACGCCTCCGTGCGCGCCGGATCGGTTCACGAGGCTGTACAGGGTGTGACGTTCGATATCGCCGAGGGCGAGATCCTCGCGGTGATCGGCGAATCCGGGTCCGGGAAGAGTTCGCTGGCGAAGGCCGTTGCGGGCCTCGCGGGCTCCGGCGGATCGAACCCGACGATTACGGGCGGATCGCTGACCGTGCTCGGCACCCCTGTCCGCTCGATTTCCGGCAGGAAGCGCAACCGGCTGACGCTGAAGGTCGGGTACGTTCCGCAGGACGCGGGGGCCGACCTCGATCAGCGCCTCACCATCGGCGAAAACGTTGCGGAGCCGATCTACTCGCGTGACGCGTACTTCAACCAGCTCGAGGCCGGCATCGCGGTCGCAACGGTAATCGACGCGGTACGCCTGCCGCTCACGACCATGAACAAGTACCCGCATGAGCTCAGTCGAGGCCAACGCCAGCGAGTCGCGATTGCCCGAGCGCTGATCCTTGGGCCGAAGCTGCTCGTGGCCGACGACCCAACCGCAGGCGTTGACGTGACCGTGCGGGGCACTGTATTGCAGATCTTGCGCGAGCTGCACGACGATCTTGGCTTCTCAGCGCTGGTCGTCAGTCACACCATGAGCGAGGTCAGGCAGTTCAGCGATCGAGTTGCCATCATGCATCGCGGCGTGATCGTAGGAATGGGTGGCGTCGAGGATGTCCTGGACTCGCCCAACCACGAATACGTGCAGGGGCTCGCGCAGGCCCTCGACGACCTGAAATCCGCGGAGGAACTGGGTGTCAGCTAGCCGAATCTGGGTCGGCGGCTACACAGAAGACTCCAATGGCATGGCGGAAGGTATCGTCTTGCTCTCCGTGGCATCCAATGGATCACTCGTGGATCGCGGCCTCGCTGTCGTTGCCGATTCTCCGTCGTACCTCGTACGTGGCGGCGACGTCATCTATGCGGTGGGCGAGGCGGCGCCGAGCCTCTCGGCGTTCAGCATCCATGGCGACGAATTGCACTTCGCAGGCACACAGGATGCCGCTGGCCCCGCACCCTGCGCGCTCGCCGTTCTCGGAGCCAACGCGGTGCTCGCCGCCGCGTGCTACGGCGACGGCACCATCGATCTCCACCCGCTGTCGTCAGGGGGAGCGATCCTGAAGACGGGACAAACCCTGCGTGGTGTTGGCAAGGGCCCGCGCATAAACCAGGACGGCCCGCACGCGCACGCCGTTCTGCAGGTGGATTCGTCGACCGTCCTCACCACGGATCTCGGCAGCGACGTCGTCTACATTCACTCGTTCGACGGCGCACTTCTGACGCGAATCGGCCGCACCGTGCTCCCTGCCGGCTCAGGCCCGCGCGACCTGTTGCGGCATCCATCCGGTGTCGTCTGGGTGCTGACCGAGCTCAGCCACGAGATCTATGTGCTCGACGGCAGTGATTTCTCGATCGTCTCCCGCGTCGCCCTCCCTGGCGCTTTGCCGACCGACAACTCGGCCGCGATCGCGCTGAGCGACGACGGTCGTTTCGCCTACGCCGGATCGCGCGGGTCTGACACCATCGCTGTTCTCGGGGTTGCGGCAGATGGCCGCGATCTCACCCCCATTACCTCGATCGGCAGCGGAGGCGGATGGCCGCGGCACCTGGTCGTCGACGGTCCATACCTGCGCGTTGCAAACCAGCTGACCAACGAGGTCGTGACCTTCGAGATCGGTAACGATGGCATCCCGGTGTACTCAAGCTCACAGTTCGTGCCGTCGCCCACCTATCTTCTGCTCGACTAGTCCGCTCCGGTAGTCACGTCCGGCCCGCCGCTGTCACTTCCCCCGGCTTTTGGAAACTCAGGAAATCGTGAGTGGCCGCCGTGGCAGCGGTCGGCATCCTCGGCGCTGTCCGTCGTGCACCTGCCACGATTTCCTGAGTTTTCACAAACGCGGGCGCGGGATGGGGGCGTCGGTTTGGTGTGGCGTGATCCTTTGGTAAAGTAGGCAAGCTGTTTAGCGATCCTCGATAGCTCAATTGGCAGAGCAATCGGCTGTTAACCGATAGGTTCTTGGTTCGAGTCCAAGTCGGGGAGCGAAGGCCCAGACCCTCCACGGTCTGGGCCTTTTTGCTTGCCCGCGAGATTGTCCGTCCGCTGCACGCGCCCGTAGTGCCCCGGCGGAGCCCCGCCCGGGGAAGCCGCGCGCACGGCAGAGCCGTACTCCCGGGGGAGTAGCCGCCCCGCTCCGCTGAGCGGATGCCCGCGGAGCGCCAGCCGCGTAGCATCGACCCATGCAGCAGCCCGGTTCGTCTCGCAGCGGCGCGCCATCCACGGAGCGCTGGAGCGGCCCGTGGGACGGTCCGCCGCCGCAGGGCTGGAACGGCCACTGGGGCGATCCGCGGCACCATGGCGCGGCAGCGCGGCGCGGACGGCTGTGGTTTCCCGTGCTGTTCTCGCTTCTGGTCCAACTACCGAGCGTGTTCGTGAGGTTCGACAGCGCAACTCGGCATCCCGTTCGGCTCGAGCTGCCACCCGACCAGTTCTGGCCAGACCTCGTGCTCGCCATCATCGGTCCACTCGCGCTGATACTCGCGCGCCGGTACCCGGGTCCGGTGGTCGCCTTCGTCTCGGCAGCAGCTGCCCTCGACCTTTTCGTCGTCAGCCCTGACGACTCTCCGCTCTACGTTTCGCTCGCCTTTGCGATCGTCTTCGCCGTTGCGCGCGGTGCTCGAGTGTGGGCGTGGGTGTCCGTTGGTAGCGCCTGGATCCTCAGCACCACGGCAGCGGTCGTCTTCGGCACGCAGTGGTCGCCGGTGCGGATCGCATTGACGACGCTCGGCATCCTGATCGTCTTCGGGCTGGGGGAGTCGACGCGCAACCGTGCGGAGCGCTTCAGTCAGATCGTGCGTATCCGGGCACAGCGCAGGCAGAGCGAGATCCAGGCTGAACGGGTGCGCATTGCCCGAGAACTGCACGATGTACTCGCGCACTCACTCAGCCAGATCAACGTGCAGGCCGGCGTTGGCCTGCACCTCATGGATTCCCAGCCGGACCGGGCAAGGGATGCGCTCGCGAGCATCAAAGACACGAGTAAGTCCGCTCTGGCCGAGGTTCGCTCCGTGCTTGGCGTGTTGCGGTCTGAGGGTGGTGGCCGGGACGAGGATGCGCCGCTCGTGCCCGAACCGGATCTCTCGCGGATCGACTGGCTGGCAGCATCCGTCAGCTCGCAGGGGATCGAGGTCAGCGTCGCCGGGATGCCGGGCGGCGTTCCGCAGGCGACGCAACTCGCGATGTTCCGGATCGTTCAGGAGTCACTCACGAATATCGTTCGCCACGCGAACGCGACCAGGGCATCCATTGCATTTGGCGAGGAGACGGGGTTCTACACAGTGACGGTCACAGACAATGGGAGTGCGCCACCGCCGACCGGCGATTCGGAGGGGCGCGGGCTGCTCGGCATGCGCGAGCGCGCGGAACTTCTCGGTGGCACTCTCGAGACCGGGCCACTCCAGGAGGGCGGCTTCCGCGTGACGGCACGCATCCCCACGCGCGCCTCGGTGGACCTCTCGTGATCCGGGTTGCGATCGCCGACGACCAGGGGCTCATCCGTGCTGGCTTCCGCAGCCTTCTCGAGGCAGAGCCGGACATCGAGATCGTTGGTGAGGCCGGCACCGGGATGGAGATCGTCGCGCTCGTGAAGTCGCAGCGGCCTGATGTCGTTCTCATGGACATCCGGATGCCGGACGGCGACGGCCTGTGGGCGACGGAGCAGATTGTCGCAGACGCCCGGCTCGAGAACACCCACGTCGTCATCGTCACGACCTTCGAGCTCGATGAGTACGTTGGCCACGCGATTCGCGCAGGGGCCAGCGGATTCCTGGTCAAGGACACCGAGCCGGTTGAACTCATTCGCGCTGTGCGTGTCGTCGCAGGCGGCGAGGCCCTGCTGAGCCCCAGCGTGACCAAACGCCTCCTCGAGCGCGTCGCGGTCGCCTGGAAGGATGCGCCGGACACGGCCCAGCTGCGAGTTCTCACCGACCGCGAGCGTGAGGTCCTCGCTCTGGTCGGCCAGGGGTTGACCAACGATGAGATCGGGCGTCAGCTGTTCCTGAGCCCGCTCACCGCGAAGACCCACGTGAGCCGGATCATGGCCAAACTGGCGGCGCGCGATCGCGTGCAGCTTGTGGTCATCGCCTACGAGACCGGTCTCGTGCGCGCCGGGGCGCAGTAGGGAGTACGGCGCACCTGCCGGATGCTCTCGCGGGAGTACGTGAACTGCATCCGTGGGCCAGATTCGCGGGCCCCAGTCCGCGGCGAGGCTTATGTCATGAGGTTCACCCCGAGCCTCCTGACAAAAGGACACCATCGTGCTTACATCGCTCGCCGCTGCGCCACTCGCCATTGGGGGCGCCCACGCGGCATTCTGGCCGTTTCTTCCCATTTTCATCATCGGCCACGTCTTCGGGTTCGTCATCGTCGTGCTGATCGTGATCTTTGCGATCACGGGTGGTCGACGTCGTCGCCGCATGTGGGGCACGTACGGCGGCCACTATGGTCCCTGGGGCGCTGCGGCGCGTGGCGCAGAGTCGACGCTTGCTGAGCGTTTCGCCAACGGAGACATCGACGAAAAGGAGTACCGTGCCCGCCTCGAGGTCATCCGCGCGAACAACGGAACCCAGCGGCCTCCCCAGTAACACAGAACGCGGTTGGCAACTCGCCGGCCGACCGGTCGCGATAGTCTCCCTCTGGTGCCTTTTCGGCCCAGAGGGAGACCTTTTTTCGTGACTATCGACCTTGTGACCATGCTTGGCGCGGCATCCGTCGCGCTCGGCGTTGCCGCCCTGCTCTTCCTGGTGTTGTGGCTGGTTGCGCTTATCGGGCGCCGCAGGCAGCGATCTGCACGAGCCCGCGCGGAGGCGGACGCGTTCGAGCTGCGCCTGTCGCTCGACGAGCAGACGGCGCGGATGCGCATCGTCCGCGAACTGCACGAGGTGGTCATTCATGCGACATCAGTGATCATCAGCCAGACGGATGGCGCCAAGTACGCGGCAGAGCAGGATCCTGCCGCGGCCGTGCGTGCGGTCACGGCGATCGGTGACGCAGCCCGTGGCATGCTGGCCGACCTCAGGCGCATCATGACGGTCGTGCGGGAGGGCGAGGCGGATGTCTCCCCGCAGCCCCGCCTCAAGTCAGCTCGCGAGCTCTTCAAGGTGATGCGCGAGGCCGGCCTCACCATCGAGTTCGAGGAGGCCGGGGATCGCTTCGACCTGCAGCAGGGTGCTGAGGTCGCGATCTATCGGATCCTCCAGGAGGCGCTCTCGAACGCTCTGAAATTCGGGGGAGACGGCACGCAGGTGCGCGTGAGTTTCACCTGGACAGACGAGGGCTTGCAGGTGAAGGTGGATGATGACGGCGTTCGGGCGCAGGTGCGCCGCGAGGGCCAGGATCCGAACCAGGTCGCCCAGCGCCGTGGCTACAGCATCGACGACGACATGGATGCGCTGACCGAGGTCCTCACCGGAGCAGGCATCACTGAGATGCGTGAGCGCGCCGCGCTCTTCGGCGGCGTTCTGCACGCCTATTCCGTGCCGGGGGTCGGGTTCTCCATCTCGGCCGTGTTCCCCGCCCTGCGCTACCACAACGGCGTGCACGGCGTAAATCTCGACGAGTAACGGTGGTGCGGCAGGCACCGGAGCGCAGCCCTGAGGTCCGCGCGGCCATGCGGGCGAGCGTTGCCGTTGGTGTCGCCGTCTCGCTCTATGGCGTCTCGTTTGGGGCGCTCGCGGTCGCGGCGGGATTGAGCGTCTGGCAGACCTCGGTGCTCAGCCTCCTGATGTTCAGCGGCGGGTCGCAGTTCGCGCTGATCGGGGTGTTGGCGACGGGTGGCGCGTCCGCTGCATTTCCGGCGATTGTCGGCGCGGCCCTGCTCGGCACCCGCAATGGGCTCTATGCGATCCGGATGTCCCCGATCGTGGGCGGGCCATGGTGGCGAAAGCTGCTTGCCGCACACATCACCATCGACGAGTCGACGGCGGTGGCCACCGCACAACCAACCCCGGAGGCGCAACGCGTTGGATTCTGGCGTACGGGCATCATCCTGTTCATCGGCTGGAACCTGACGACTCTCATCGGCGCCCTGATCGGAAATCTGCTGGGTGACGTCCGGCAGTACGGACTGGATGCCGCGGCCGCGGCCGCGTTCCTTGGCCTCCTGTGGCCGCGTCTGACGGCCATGCAGCCCATCGTGGTCGCTGCCGGTGCTGCGGTGGTTGCCGCGTTGTTGACGCCGGTTCTGCCAGCCGGCGTGCCACTGCTGGTCGCCGCGGTCGTGGCTGTGCTGGTCGGTGCGTTCAACTGGTTCGGCAGGCGGGAGGCCGTGTGAGCACCTGGGACACCATCCTCATCGCTTCCATCTGCGTGCTGCTGCTGAAGATAGCCGGGTATCTCGTGCCGCCCACTCTGGTCGAGAAGCCGACTCCGACGCGGATCACCACGCTGCTGACGATCGCGCTCCTGGCCGGACTCGTTGCGACCGAAACGGTGACGACGGGCGGTCAGGTCGTCGTGGATGCCCGGATTCCCGCGGTTCTCGTCGCCGCGGGTCTCTTCGCGCTTCGCGTGCCGTTCATCGTGGTGATCATTGCTGCGGCGGCGGTCGCCGCGATGATCCGACTCTTCACGGGCGCCGGATAGCGGCCGTTCGACGGCTCAGTCTTCGAGGTGGTCGACGCCCGGCGTCCAGCTCTGGTCTGGTACGCCCCAACCGTTCTTGCGGAGCACCTTCGCGACTGCCTTCGCGTAGTTGTGGTCGAGGCGATCCGCGTAGAGCACGCCATTGAGGTGATCGAACTCGTGCTGGAAGATGCGGGCGAGCCAGCCGTCCGCGACGATCTCGTAAGGCTCGCCATCGAGGTCCAGAGCGCGAAGAATGGCGCGGTCGCCGCGCTGCAGCGGGAACCTCTCACCGGGAATCGACAGGCATCCCTCCGACTCGTCGTCTTCGTCGGCCTCCGCCGGGATGGTCGGGGTGACCCAGAGCTCGGGGTTGATCGCGACACCGCGCCACAGCACGTCGTCGTCATCGGTCCAGTTATAGACGAAGAGGCGCAGGGACACACCGACCTGGGGGCCAGCCAGCCCGACGCCCGGCGCGGCGGCCATCGTGTCGAACATGTCAGCGACAAGGGTGGTCAACGGTTCGTCGAAATCGACGACTTCAGCGGCGGGCTCGTGCAGTACGGGCTCGCCCGAGATTCGGATGGGAAGAACGGCCATTCAGACAGGGTATCGGCCCGGAAGACCTGTAGATTCGTCGGGTGTCCATCCAACTCGTTTCGCTGACTCCAACGGCGGCGCTGGGCATCCCGATCGCCATCATCGGGTCGATCTTCCTCGCGCTGGGGGCGCAGTTCCAGCATCGCGGCGTGAACAAGGTGGATGCCGCGACGGCACCAGAAGACAAGGCCGGCCTGAACGTCCGCCAGCTGTTTCTTCTGGCTCGTCGCCCGTCCTGGCTGATCGGCACACTGCTGCTGACGCTGGCGATCGTCCTGCAGCTACTCAGCCTGTACCTCGCTCCGCTGACAGTCGTGCAGCCGCTCGGGGCGATCGCCCTGGTCATAACCTCCGTGGTGAACGCCCGCGTGTCACACACACCGCTCGATGGACCGTCGATTCGCGCCATCGCGTTCTGCGTCGGCGGGGTCGGCATCTTCGTGACGGTAGCGGCACTGACGACAACTTCTGTTCCGATTCACGACGTGCAGCTCGTGGTGGTCCTCGTGATCCTCGCCGTGGTTCTCGTCATCGCTGCCCTCAGTTTCGCGTTCTTCCGCAAGAAGGCCTCGATGATTTACTACATCGTTGGCGCCGGCATCCTGTTCGGATTCGTTGCGACGCTCGCGAAAGTCATCATCGACCGTGCCCACACGATCGTGCAGAACGGGTTCCACCTGCACCCGGGCGACGTTCTTACCGTCGTGTGCCTCGTCGGGCTGATCCTTGCGGGGTTGCTCGGCTCATATTTCGTGCAGACGGCGTACTCATCGGGGCCGCCCGATCTCGTGGTTGCGGGGCTGACCGTCATCGATCCGCTCGTCGGCGTCACCATCGGAATCGTCGTGCTCGGCGAGGCACAGGGTGCCCCTCTCTGGGCCGGCATCGTGTTCGTCGTGTCGGGCGCTCTCGCGATCTATGGTGTGTTCAGCCTGTCGAAGTACCATCCCCAAACGCGGCGTCAGGGTATGTTGGACTGAAGTTTTCCACTGGATTACGCAGCCCGCCGCTACGACCAGGCGCGACCACATGCAAGGGAACCCCCAACTTGACTGACGGCCTCCAAAGCCCGACATCCGCGAATCGCCCGCTGAAGATCCTGATCGGCGCGGACACCTTCGCCCCAGAGATCAACGGCTCAGCGACATTTGCCGCGAGTCTTGCTGGCGGTCTGGCCCAGCGTGGCCACGAGGTTCGTATCGTCGCGCCATCCGGTCACAAGGGCGGCCAGGGCGAGTTCATCGAACCGCACGGCGGCGCGGATGTCCTCGTCTACCGCCTGCGCAGCTGGCGTTGGCGGCCGCACCCCTGGTACCGCTTCGCGCTGCCGTGGCGCATCCAGGCCAACAGCGCGAGGATCCTCGACGAGTTCAAGCCGGATGTCGTGCACTTCCAGTCGAACATCGTGGTCGGCCGCGGCCTGTCACAGCAGGGGCTGAAGCGCGGCATCCGCGTGATCGCGACGAACCATGTGATGCCCGAGAACCTCCTCGAGCACTCCAGGCTCCCGCCGTTCCTCTACCCGGCGTACATCAAGTACTCCTGGTGGGACGCCGATCGCGTGTATGGCCGTGCAGAAGCGATGACGACACCGACGCGTCGTGCGGCCGACTACCTCGAGCAGAACACCCGACTGAAGGGTGTGCTCGCGATCTCCTGCGGCATTGACGCCAGCAACTACACCGCCAGCTTCGAGCCGCGCACGAGCAACAAAATCGTCTTCCTCGGGCGGGTCACGGCCGAGAAGCAGATCGACAAGCTGGTCCGCGCGATGGCGAAACTCGACCCGTCGCTCGATGCCACCCTCGAGATCGTGGGAGGTGGCGAGAAGGTCGACGAGTTGACCGCGCTGGCGAAGTCGCTTGGCATCGCCGATCGGGTCACGATCGCGGGGTACGCAACAGACGAATACGTGCGGAAGACACTGACCAACGCCTCCGTTTTCGCCATGCCGTCGATCGCCGAGCTGCAGAGCATCGCCACAATGGAGGCTCTCGCCTCAGGCCTGCCTGTCGTCGCCGCGAACGCCATGGCGTTGCCGCATCTCGTGCACGATGGCGAGAACGGCTACCTGTTCGAGCCGGGAGACGTCGACGCCTTTGCGGCTCGCCTCACCGACGTTCTCACGATGCCGCAGGACAAGCTCGACGAGTTCAAGCGCGAGAGCATGAAGATCGTTCTCGCTCACGACATCAACCGCACGCTCGACACGTTCGAGGCGCTGTACCGCGGTGAACGTGTCGTAGAGCCCATCATCGAGGAGTCGCTGACGACCCGGTCGACCATTCGTGAGCGGATCGCTGCGAGGGTTCGCCGCCGTTAGGTTGCGGCCGCTTAGCCGCGGTCGACGCGATCGGGGTACGCGATGTCGACCTCGATCAGCGCCGCCCCCGGAGCGAGCCGCTTCTTCTCGCCACTGTTGCAGTAGGCGAATACTGCCTTCTCGCCCCGGAAGATGCGCACCTCCATGTCGCGCCGGCCGTTGTGCCCGACGAGATAGACGGATGAGTGCGCGGGGTCGTGCGGGTTCGCCTCCAACTGGTAGCCGTTCGACGCCGCAGCGGCAGCGAGCCGCGACTGGAGTGTGGGGGAGTCCGGAGCGTCCAGCATGCCCTGGTACCAGGGCACGGTGTTATCTGGTGAGTAGCCGGCGTCTCCCACGTCGCACGCAATGCCGCCGTTTACGCGAGTGACGGCTGTGACGATCGGCGCGGCATCCGCCTGCGCCGGGTTGGGGCGAAATCCGCCCACGAGCCAGATGAGACCAAGCGTTGCGACGACGACGAACCCGACGATCGACGACAGAACTATCAGCAGAATCTTCGTGGCCCTGCGCGACATTCGTGCACATCCATTCGTCGATGGTGCGAGTCTAAGTGTCCCTCACATTCAACCCTCGGATGCGCGTGACCGCATCATCCTGCGGGCGGATTCACCTGCGGCCAGCGAATGAGGCGCGCCGCGCCCCGACCGGGACCGGGCTCGCCAGTCGGTATTGTAAGGATGCCGCAGTCGCGCAGGCGCGAAACGGCACGGGGCGGTAGCTCAGCTGGTTAGAGCAGCGGACTCATAACAACTTGCTTAATGGCCTGGATCCCAGCAAACAGGCCGACACGCATGCAACTGTCCCCCCGAAGGTCCACCCGACCTTTTGTAGGCGTCTAATCAGCGGATTCGGCCGAATGACCAACGGATCTTCGGTTTTGAGTTCAACGTCGCCGAGTGACTCAAAGCGATTCGTGTTATGCCCATAAACTGGGCAAGTTGTACCTCGTGGAACGCGAGGGGCGGTAGCTCAGCTGGTTAGAGCCCCCGACTCATAATCGGGTAGTCGCGGGTTCAAGTCCCGCCCGCCCTACTACGTCAAGCGATTATCGCTTGTTAGTTCTCAGACGTTTCGCAATTTCCCTCTCCATGCCTAGGGTGCCGCCCGATGCCATTCGTCCGGATTTCGCACGCACCTCATCGAGTGCATCACGGACGTGTCGTCGAATGAGGCGCTCATCGAGCCCGGCGTTTTCGGAGCGGATCTTGTCGGCGAGCGCGATCAGTTCTGGCGGGATGTTTTCCATCCTCGAGATGTTTGTTACGAGGGGGAACTGAACTCGTTGCTCTCGTTCGATTGCGGTGCGCAATGGCCCGAGTCTGAAAAGTTGAGACAAGAAGTCAGGGCTAAGCACTGGCGACGCTGGCGCATCTTTGCCGAGTTGCTCGATGAGATGTGATTTCAGGCGACTAGCCGTCGCGTCGAGCGTCAGCCACCATGCCCGGTAACCCATGTGCGACAAGGGACTGGTCTTTCGCATTTGGATGACACCTACGGTGTTTTCGACATCGTGATCGACGAGCCTGCTTACTGTTGCCGGGTCCAACCACGAGTCATCTGAATTTCGTCGACGGTCATGGGACTCCCGCCACAATTCTTGGACTGCGCCGCGCAGCGCGACAGGTGCAGCTTCCGCCAGTTCGGTTAGGTCGCGACGGTGAATCGAGAAAACATCCCTCAGATAGTCCATCACGTCGTCGACGGGCCGGCTTTGTCCTCGAATTTCGTCGGCCCAGGCGACGAAGTCCGCAGTCGGTCGACCGGACAACACATATGCCGAATAAACGAACGGAATGCGTCCCTTCCAGTCGCGTGTGTTCGCGTAAACGACTGACCGATTGATGTGGCGTTCAACTTCTTCGAGAACTCCACCGGTTACGTATAGCTTCAATCCGGCGTCCACTGCCGCCCGCAGGAGACTGGTGTAGTTCCTAGCTGAACTGTCTTCAATGAGGCTTTCGCCGATTAGCGGCAAGACGGCGCTCGTGTCGAGCCATATGTCGCCATCAGAAAAGACCGAGACGAGGACCTTCTGTACATCCGCGGTTTGGCGGAGAAACGCGAAAAGCGTGTAGGCGTCCGCGATTCGTCGGAAGTGTTTTCGGGCATCGTCCGATGGCTGATCCAGGACAGCCAGGACCAGTTCTGCCGTCTCATCGCTGCTAAAGGGAAGCAACATTTTCATCTCTGCCACTTCTAGGGCAATTTGCTCGTATCCCAGTGGTACGGGATCTCCATTTGTTACCGCTGACGCGAAGGATTCGCCCAGCCGAAATATGACTGACTCAGTCAGGAGCCGCAGGTTCTTGACGGTTTCCCCGGCGACGTCGCGATGGTCGGAGTCGCCCAAGCCGACCTGTTCCATCACTCTGGAAATCAAAACCTCGGTCGCGGCTTCTTCTAGCAAATACTGCGCAGCTTTGGCGTCGAGAGCCACCGATTCCTCAAAACTGATGTGGTAATCCGAACCTCGAAGCTTGACTGGGCCTCTTCTCGCTGCCAAACGGCTAATAGCGCTCGCAACGAGCGCGTCGACCTGCTGCGCGCTACCGGCCGGGATAAGGCCACGAACATGAGCCTGGATTTCCTCGAGCGACTTGCACTCGTCAGCGCTGGTGCCATCCAGCGCAGCCAAAACCAGCGCTTCAAACGCTCGCTTTGTTAGCCCTCGCTCAGAAGCGCCATCCGCATCTTCGAGAGCAAGGTGAACGAGCGCTATTCGCCCTTCCTCAGACGTAATCTTTAGGGCGGAATCGAGTATGGCGCGAGATTTGAGAAGTGGCGCCACGACCAACTCGATGAGCTCGGCGCTGGCCACCTGCCGTGCCGCGGTCGTATTCTCACGGTCCTCAAACCACGAACGGTCACGGACATCGAGATACATACCGGACTTTCGTAGATCCGAACGCAGTTCATCGGCCATGGCACCGATCGGCTTGTTGGTCACGTAAATCAACTGATCTGCTTCAGGGAACGTCTCGCTCAACCGATCAACTGTTTGCCGAATTTTTCCCTTCCAGTCGACCGTGACCGAGTATTGGAAAACGAGCTTCGACTCACCGTCGACTGCAAACGTGACTCCGTCGCGTCCTCCGTCGCCGCTCGCTGCCGCCATCGACCTGAGTGCTGGAAACTCATCGACAAGAAACTCGGCTGCAAGTTTTTCGAACAATCTCCATTGATCTGGCTTCAGCTCATCGAGAGCGAGGGTGAATCGAGGATCGGGCATGCCGCGAGCGTACCGCTCCTGCGTGGTCTGTCAGTAGACCCGCGAACTCTGAGCGCCGACGTGGCGCATCCGAGTGGGATCAGGGGCATTGCAAGCGCTACGTCGATGCGATTGCATGCGTGCATGCGACCACTCGTCTAGTTTCCCCTAACGGTCCCCCCTAGACCAGCGGAAGCTAGCGTACGCGAGCGTCAGTTAACGCGGTGGGAACCCAATCAATTGCTGGAAAACCCCTGGAATCATAAGGATGTCGATTTCTTCAATCAGCCACTCATAATCCGTCGGTCATGGGTTCAAGTCCCATCCGCCCTACCAGGTTGGCTTTACTTCAGTCAAAGGCAGCCGTCAGAGGTCGAAGAGGCTGAGAATTTCGATACGTTCCCGGGCTGAGTGCCAATCTCAGTGATCCACCCAGTTCGGGGGCCTTGGTGCAGGGGCTTCGCCGTAATCTTCAGCAATTTTGCTGGTCGGCGGGTTCGGTCGCCCTGGCAGTGCGGGCTCGCGGTTGAGTGCGAATAGATTGCTCCTTGTGTACCAATCTGTCCACGCGATAGTTTCCACTCGCGACAGCAGCGGCAATGAGCGCGAGGACAGGGCACGATTGCAGCACCGGGTGTCGGGGGAGAAGATGTCTCAATTTGATGACTACGCGCGGGTGCGCGAATTAGGACGAGCTCGTGGAATAGTCGTTTTCGGAGTATTCGTGCTGGTGATGGGGCTGGCCGTCGCCTTCGCCGTTAGGGGAGCCGGTGGGTTCGCGATCGCGACCATCACGGTCGGCATCGCCGCGTTCTTTGCCATGGCGCTCGTGCGAGTGCCGCGACCTGCAGTGCTCACCCCCTTGTTCTCCCGTGCCCGCGCGGGTGCGTGGCCCGCTACGGCAGCTGCGGCGATATTCCCTCAAGTTCTCGAGCGGTATCCCCGCTTGAGCAGTACCTCCGAAATGACAGGGGTACTGACATTTAGTCAGTTGGGGGTGAGGTGGGAGCCGAGCACTCAGAGCGCACGTTCATTCGGGCTGCAGCCGGTGTTCTGGGACGCGCAGTGGACTGCGCAGGCGCGTCGCCTTCGTGGGTTCGGCGGGCTCGTCCAACTGACTCTCACCAGCCCCCAGGCCACGCAATCGGTCACATTGTGGATGCGGCGCGCGTCGACATTTGAGATCCCTTAAAACAGGCGAAGGGGCGGGCTTCACAATGACTACTACCAGGTCGCACGATCGCGCATTGCGGCTCTGGAGCCCTCTCCTCGGCCATCGCTATGCGGAGCTCAGAGCGGTCGCTCTGCGTCCTGTCCTCCGCGGCTACCTCGGCGCACTGGTGGTCGTGCCGATCATTGTCGTTGTTCCATTCATTGTCCCGAACATCGTTGCAGCGATTGTGATTGAAATAGTGTTCGTAGTCGCGTCACCCACGTGGTTGTTGTTTGGTTTGTTGCCGATGTACCGCGTCGCCAAGAGCTTCGCGGCTGAGCTTCACAGCGCAGGCACCGCCATGAACCACAGCCCAGATCTCAACACCGTTGAGATGTTCGAGCGGTGGCTTACAAAGAACAACTTGTCAGCGGCACAGGTTGCAGCCGTCGGCGATCACGGTTCTTGATGTCGCCGCTGTCCGGCCTCTGTGAAGAGGAAGCCGATCTAATCGAAGGAGCTGACCTTGTCTAGTCGAATTGACGACTTGGCGATCCGTGTCGGTCCAGAAGCCGCAGCGGACATTGTCCGTAGTGTCAGGATCTACGGTCGCGGATTGCTTTGCGTGTTTCTAGGACTCGTCCTCATTGGCGTTGTCGCACTGATGCAAGTGAGGTCAGCAATCGGCCTTCTGATCATGGTCGTATTATTCATGCTCGCGCTTACGGCGTTGATAATCGCACTGGTCTGGAGCCAGCGTCTTTACGACCGCGCATCGGGTTCGGCAGCTGAATTCCTCGCTGCCGAAGGCTACCCAAACGTCACCAAGGTGCCGCCCGTCGTCCTTCGACACGGGCTCAGAGCAATCGACACTTTTTTGTTCACCAACCACATCCCCTCGCCATCGCGGCCGCTCGTCGACGCACCCGCCACAACGGAAGGGTTAGACGAACCGGTCGAGAAGTCAGCCTGGAACTCACTGCGGAGCGCGGTCCCTGCCCGAACCTGGTATGCCACAGTCGCCGGCTTCGTAATGATGTGCGTCGGAATCCTTGCCGCGCTCACCTGCGCGGTGCTTGTCATATTTCCTTTCACACCACTGCAAATAATCCTCGCGATCGCTGCCGTTGTGTTGATCTTCGGTGGAACTCCATTCCTGTGGAGCTATTACCGGTGGATCAGTCGGCCGAAGGACGAACGCTGGTCGGAAGGTCCGCACGCTTGACGCGGCGGAAGATGATCGACTCCTACTCCGCCAGCTCACTCGCGCATTCACCCCTCCGGTGCGCCCGCAACCAGCGTGAAGGTCGCGCCCTCAGCGATCCGCGCCTGGATCCAGTCCTGTTCAGCTTTGTCTTCTGCGGCCATCCGTCGAAATGCAGCGACGGCGTTCGGGTTGGAGCCTGGGCCCGTGCCACTGAGTCGCTGATTTCCGACTCCTGTCTCTTCGAGGAGGACCTCAACCTCGAAAGAGTCGCCGAGTTCGGCTGAGAGCCAGGTGGCGAGGCGCAGCCCTTCTGTCCCGAGTTCGCGCGCGATCTCCACAGACGAGAAGTGCAAGTCGTCGGTCACGCCGTCGTACCAGGCTCGCTCCCAAGACATCATCGCGTGGCCGAGGTCGTCACTGACTCCCGCATCCTCGTAGTCGACGGGGCCCGACGCGAACCAGAGCACGGTGTCTGCGTAGTCGGGGAAAACTCGGACGACGGTGCGCAGATAGTCGCCGGGGTCATCCATGAGTCCGACTCTATTACGGTTGCTCGGGCTCACACCCAGAAGTATTGCTGGCCCACGCCGCAGTGGCTGTGGGGCGGCTTTTCACCGCCGCCGCCGCCCAGGTGAATCGTCGTTCCGACCCTGTATGTCTTGCCGTTCACCCGAATCGAGCCGTCGGTAGCGAGAGTCGAACCGTCCGGGACCACCAAAACGGATCGACCGATCGTCACGCATCCCTTTTGGTTCGATCCGAGGATGCCGAACGCGAGCGCGTCGGCGGAGACGCCGGTCGAGGGATAGGTGAGGAGGGTGCGCCCGTTCACTGATGTGGATGCAGGCGCGGAGCAGCCGCCCACAGCCAGTGCTACCGCAAGAACGCCAAGCATCACTGACATGTTTGTCGTCGACCTGCTGCGCGTCATCGCTCACTCCCGGTTCGTTGGAGCAGCCCCACCTATCGCGGAAGGCTCCCCACTTACCAAGACGAACAACCACCCCGAATCGTTGGGAAATCGGCGGGCGCCCGGGCTAACCGATCGCGTCGAGCGCGGCGTACTCCTCGTCGGTGAGCTGGATGTCGGCGGCCGCGATGTTCTCTTCGACGTGCGCGACAGAGGATGTACCGGGGATGGGCAACATGACGGGCGAGCGGCGCAGGAGCCATGCCAGGGCGACCTGGCTCGGGGTGCGACCCTGCTCATCCGCGATGGCTGCCAGCGGTGTCCCAGGCTCCGACAGCTTGCCGGTAGCAAGCGGGAACCATGGGATGAACGCGATGTCCTCGGCCTCGGCGTAGTCGAGCACGGCCTCCGAGCTCCGGTTGGTCAGGTTGAAGAGGTTCTGCACTGAGGCGATGTCGGCGATCTTCCGGGCAGCCTTGATTTCATCCACGCTCACTTCCGAGAGCCCGATGTGGCGCACCTTGCCCTCATCCTGAAGTGCCTTCAGCTCACCGATCTGCTCTTCGAGGTCGACCTTGGAGTCGATGCGGTGAAGCTGCAGCAGATCGATGGTTTCGACGCCGAGGTTACGGAGGTTCAGTTCGGTCTGCTGGCGGAGGTACTCCGCGCGACCGACCGGGATCCACTGGTTTGGCCCCTGACGGGTGAAGCCGACCTTCGTCGCGATCACGACGTCGTCGTTGTATGGGCGAAGAGCCTCGCGGATCAGCGAATCGGTCACATAGGGGCCGTAGGCATCCGCCGTGTCGATCAGGGTGACGCCGAGCTCGACAGCTCTACGGATGACCGCAATAGCAGAAGCCCGATCGGCGGGTTCGCCCCAGACGCCCGGGCCGGTGAGTTGCATCGTGCCGTAGCCCAGCCGGTTGACGGGCAGGTCGCCACCGATCAGGAAGCTACCGGATGCCGTGGCGTTGGGGCGGGAAGTCTGAGTTGTCATGCTGGGTGCAACGAGCGCTGTGCCCGGCGGTATTCCTGTGGCGAGTTCGCGCCCGGCGAACGATCAGAGCGTCGCGTAGAGGCTGCGAAGCGCTGCGGAGGTCGATTCGTAGTCGCCCAGTGGCCGCGAATCGGCGTTCCGCAGCTGATAGCCATGGGACGTGCGCATGATCGTTCCCGCGAGCTCATCGGTGATGCTGTGCCGGACTACCCACCGGCCTTCACCCGCATCCACCAGGTAGAACAGCTCCAAAATCGTTGACACTGCAGTTCCCATTGGCCTCTCACTTCGCAACCGCCACCAGCTTGCGACGGGTGGCCGCCTTCGCTCAACGACCTGCAGGCAAACGGTCGATGAACAACGACCGCTGCAGAGTCGGCGGTTCGGGTGGGGCCATCAGCCGAGATCGCGCAGTCGTGCAGCGACCCCCTTCTCGCCGGTGTTGCGGCGCTCATAGGTGACGGCGATCACCAGCAGCACTGCTCCGGCCGTCGCAAGCGTGATCCACCACGGAGTGGCGCTGATGTGCCTTCCCAGCTGCACAGCGAACACGGTGATGTTCTCGAGCGGCAGCACGATGATGCCCAGGATGAAGGGAGCCGCGAGCTTGCGCAGCGAACCCACAAGGATCGACACCAGCGCGAGGGAGATGACGAGGATGGCGCGAGCCGTCTGCGGATCGGTCCCGGTGGCGAGGATGGACGGCAGGAACAGCACGATGAATCCGGGTGTCAGCAGCCGCCACGATCCGTACGAGCGCAGCGGCCAGGCGGTGAAGCGCGACCCGACCTCGCTCGGGGTCGATCCCGCACGCATTCCGATCACTCCCGCCGCAAGCAAAGCGAGGCCGAGTAGCAGCGAGAACGCCTCGACTCGGAGCTCGCGCTCACTCCAGCCGGCAACCGCGGTGCACCACGCGAGAGCGAACAGGAACCACACCGGCGGTAGAGTCTCCGCCCGCGTTCTCGCGCGCACCACGGTTACGAGCATGACGCCGAGGATCAGCGCGGTGAGTGCCCACAAGGTCCAGATCGAGAACCAGTTGTCGCGCACCGCGAAGATCGGACCGATCGCGAGATAGATGCCGCTCGGGATGAATAGCCAGCGGGCCGTTGCAAGCCGCGGTCGGAGCGCGAGGGCGCGCGGCGCGCCCGTCGCGACGAGAACGCCGGCACCGATGGCAATGATGGCGCCAGCCAGGCTGCATTCAAGGGCAGGAAACATGACGGAGGAGAACGGTGCCGAGTCGAGCTCCACGCCGAAGCGGACCGCCTGGATGGCGCCAGCCGCCGCCGCAAGCGCGGAGACGCCCAGCGTTGGAAGCGTCAGCACGCTCAGGCGCTGCGCCACCGCCCGCTCAGAATCGCGACCAAGTGCGAGCCCCGCAACCAGCAGCAGGAATGCGCCGGCGAGGAGTGCGACTGCGCGCCACGGCGTCGTGCCATCTCCGCCGTTGCCTGTCGCCGCCAGGACGACGAGCGACGGAACGACGGCCCACACCAGTCCGATCGAGTAGAGGCCGATGCCTGGCAGCTTGCGGATGATCGCAATGAACCCGATGATCGCCGCAGCGAGGGCCGGCGGCAGGATGTACGGCTCCAGTACCGTAACGTGCTGGATTCCCCAGAACGCCCAGAGGGCTCCGGTGAGGCTCACGCCCGTGATGACCCACGCGTAAACCCGGCGCGTGGTGATCCCGGTGACGATTCCGCCGCAGCCGATGATGAGGAGAACGATGAAGGTCGTGTCGAGCCCAGCAGCGGCGCGCACCAGGGCGAGGAGGACGGCGAGCGCGCCGGTCACCAGCGACGAGACCTCGATCCAGCGCTGAGTCCACCGGACATCCGTCTCAGGCAACCCGTGGCGCAGCAGTGCGCTCGCGATCAGGGGAGCACTTGGCAGGACGGCCGCGACGATCACAGCGATTATCGGCAGCGCGACGGGCGATCCGCTGCCCACGAGCAGCTGCGCGCCAAGGCAGATCACGACGACCGCAAGCGCAGGCACGAGCAGAGCAGCGGCGAACGCGCGAAGGTATTTGCTGAGGCCGGGTCGCCTGGTCAGCACGAGAGTGAGCGCCAGCGCAAAGGTGACACCGGTCGAAAGAGCCGTCCATCCGCTGCGCTGGAACAGCACCTGCACGATTCCGATGAGGAACGGAACGAGCGTCACGCCGAGGATGGCGTACCAGAATCCGATGTTCAGGCGCTTGATGAGCGTGACCGCCAGCGCGAACAGCGAGGCAGCGGCAGTGGTGATGCAGAGCACCGCAATGGTCTCCAGATGTTGCAACGAGAGGGCGTGCCCCAGGATCACCAGCGCGTACGCATAGCCCGCGGCGGTGTGCAGGGGATGCACGGCGCGGGGGAGCGACATCGCCGCCACCGCGATCGCCACGACGACCGCGAATCCGCCGACAACGCTGAGGGTGGGCTGCAGCCAGGCGATCACCGCGCCGAGGACGACCAGGACGTGCGCCGTTGCAATCAACGGCAGCCGCAGGTATAGCCCAGCGGACTTGAGGGCGGGCACCCGCCAAACAGCGATGCTGATGATGGCAGCCAGGCCGAGCGCGATCGCCACCTGCGTCGCCGGGGCGAATGCACCCCACATAGCGAAGGCGACCAGCGCAAACCCGGCGATCCAGACGGAAGTGACAAACGCGACCTTCGAGACCGCGGCGCCCCACGACAGTTCCCGCACGAGGGAGGCGAACGCAGCAGTCGCGACGCTCACCGACGCGATTCCGAGGATCGCAGCCATTTCGAGAGTGGTGTCGACGCGCTCGGCTTCGGAAACGAGCCCGGTGCTGACCGTCCCCAGCGTCAATCCAAGACCGGGGACGGCGGCCGCGAGGGCGACGCTCCAGACGCCCAAAAGGAGAACCCTGTGATCTGTTTTGACACCGCCCGTGCCGGACATCGCCCGGGAGGCGAGAGCCAGTGCGACGAGTACCACGGAGGCGGCGACCGGGAGCAGCGCGAGGTACCACGACGTCGCCGAAAGCCTCAGGTCGAGGCCGAACGGAAGGATGGCGACGGCTCCCGCGATGAGGATGCCCGCAATCGCGCTCCAGAACCGCGGCAGCTGGTTGTGCGTCGCGAGCACGGCGAACACGGCGAGGGCCGCGAGGGCACCGGCCCGGCTCCAGACCTGCTGCTGCACGTTGTCGGGTGAGAGGAGGAGCAACTCGACGAGGACGGTGCCGAGAACGACCAGCTGGATCACCGTGGCGGTGCCACGTTCCGCGACGAGCCGGCTGTCGAAACGGGCTTCGAGCCGCCGAGTGAGCAGCGGAGTCCCCAGCGCGAAGAGGAACACGCCGAGGTGACCGAGGATCGCGCCCCACGCGCTGCCGGTCGAGTACCCGACCATCGCGGGAACGACGGTCAGCCCGAAGAGTGCCGACCAGAGCCAGGTCCTCAGACGAACGCGATAGGCAACGAAAAGCATGATCAGGGACCCGACAAGCGTGCCGATCGCCCCGAAGTCCCAACTGCTGAGACTCTCAGGGGATTTTGTCGAGAATGCCCAGATATCGAGGATGACGAACACCATCCCGAGGGCACCCACCGCCTCCGCCGAGAAGCGCAGCGACGCTCGCGACAGCAGCCAGGCACCCGCCAGGAAGACGACCGTGATGACGGCAACGATCGCGGTTCGCGTAGCGAAGTTGGTGAGATCGGGGTTCAGGAAGGTGAACACGATCGCCGCGACGGCAAATAGTGCGGCACCGACTACTGCGAGCACCGATTGCACGCTGATCTGCGAGCTGGACGATGGCGCCGCCGCGGTGGACGGCGGCGCGGGCCACGCCGATGTGCTCCCGTCTGCACTGACCACGCTGGCGTCGTAGCGGTCTTGTGCCCGAGGGCTCGTCGTCGTCAGAGCGGTGGCGGACACGACAGCTGGCCGGGCAGTCAGCACCGCATTCGGCAGCGCGGCAATCAGTTCCTGCCGCTCGACGATCAGCGCGGCAGCTCGAGACGAGATGTCGACCACCTGCATCGCAATCGTGTTCGCCAGGTCCGCGTTGCAATGAGAGCACCGGCCGACGACCTCGAGCACCGAATCGCACCGCGGACAGATTTCGGTGTTCGTCAGATATGCCGCGACGCTGTCACTCCAGGGTTTGCCCATGTGGTCAGCCTAGGGATCTCCTGTGAACCGGCCGTCAGTCGACAGGCGCAATCTGATCATTCCTTGGGATGATCGCCCTGTGGGCGAGTAGTCGCGCACGCACGCGCTGCAAGGATGACCGTGAGCAGCGCCGATGTGGTGAAGTAGCAGGGTGCGCCTCATCCTTGTTCGTCACGGTCAGACCCCATCCAACGTGAAGCACGTTATCGACACTGCGACACCGGGCCCGGGGCTCACCGCGCTTGGACGGGACCAGGCGGAAGCGCTCCCCGCGGCGCTGGCGAACGAGCAGATCGACGCGATCTTCGTATCCACCCTTGTGCGCACCCAGCAGACCGCTGACCCGTTGTCTGGTGCTCGTGACCTGCCGGTGTACGTTCGTGCAGGCATCCGCGAGATAGAAGCGGGCGAGTTCGAGGGGAAGAAAGACCGCACGTCTGTACACGATTTCGTGTCGACCGAGCTCGGCTGGGTGCGTGGCGACCTTGACCGGCGGATGCCCGGCGCCCAGGACGGTCACGAGACGCTTGGGCGGTTCGACGTCGTCGTCGCTGAGGCCGAGGCCGCGGGTCACGAATCCGTGGTGTTTGTGTCGCATGGATCGATGATCCGCACGTGGGCTGGGAGCCGAGCAGGCAACGTCGACGTCGAATTCGTCTACAAGAATCCCCTGAACAACACGGGCGTAGTGATGCTCGAGGGTGGCCATGCAACGGGCTGGACGGTCGTCAGTTGGCAGGACACCGCGATGGGCGCCGGGCTCGATGACGCTGGGCAGGCGGGGCCGGTCGCCGACAACTCGTGACCGGCAAGACCTCCGATTGAACGATTTGGCCGCGACAATCGTTGTAGGAGTTGGAGGTGGACTTTCATGGCAACGGAACAGGCGGAATTGCTGCGCGCGATTCACGACGCGCACGGCGCATCCCTGCTCCGATTTGTGGTGCGCCTGACCGGCGACTACTCCTTCGCGCAGGATGTCGTGCAAGAGGCCCTGCTCCGCGCATGGAAGAAACCGGCGATCCTCGAGCAGCCCGATGAATCAGTGCGCGCGTGGCTCTTTACGGTCGCGAGGAACATCGTCATCGACGATCGGCGGAGTGCGCGGCATGCCCGCGAATTCTCGACTGATGTGCTGCCGGAATCCCCGACCCCGGATGGCTCGGACGCCGTCCTCGACGCCTGGGTGCTCTCCGATGCGCTCTCGTCGCTCTCGATCGAACACCGCAGCGCGGTCGTCAGCGCCTACTATCTTGGCCACACGGTTGCCGAAATCGCCCGCCGAGACGATGTGCCTGAGGGCACAGTCAAATCCCGACTTCACTACGCGCTTCGCGCGATGCGAATTGCCCTCCAAGAAAGGGGAGTGACCGAATGACCGAGACGATTGATCGCTTCCGCGACTGGGATGCGGCATACGTGCTTGGGGCGCTCAGCACGGAAGACCGACGTGCATTCGAGCGACACCTCGCGACCTGCCCGGAGTGCACCGCGGCCGTCGCGGAGCTCGCGGGTCTTCCGGGCATCCTTGGCAGGCTGTCGGCGGATGACGCCGTCGCGCTGATCGACGACACCCGCGTTGCCGCCGCTGTGCCCGACGACTCACACCTGCGGGACGGTGTGCATACTCCCGGGCTTGTGCAGCGGCTCGCGGTCGCGGCGAAGCGCCGTCGCAGGCGCACGAGGATCGGGCTACTCCTGAGTGGTGTCGCCGTGCTCGCGTTCTTCACGGTCGGTGGCATCACATACGCCGCTAACCAGTCTCCGCAGGCAGTCACGGTCGCGATGTCGCCGCTGAACCAGCACGCGCTGACCGCGAGCCTTACGGTGACGAAGAAGGGCTGGGGCACCCGGTTCGACTGGTCGTGCAACTATCTCGGCGACACCTGGCAGGGAGAGAGTGTTTCTTACGATCTTGTCGTGACCGACAGGTCGGGCAAACAGTTGACTGTCGCGACCTGGAGCAGCTCAGGCCCCCACGCCAAGGGGCTGACCGCATCCTCGGCGATCCCGACCGACAACATCCGTGACGTCGAGATCCGGCTGACCGGAACGACGACGCCACTCCTCGAGGAAAACCTCTGAATCGGGGGATTGAGAGGTGCGTCAGCGCGGCCTGGGCCCTTCGGGCGGGTGCCGCGTCGCGCTCCCGGTGTGACAGGCAATATTTTCGTGTCACTCGTGGTTCAGTTAGACGAACTCAGCGAGGATGGAACGCATGACTGACACCACAACGGCAACGCCGGAATCCCTGTACGCGACCTATCACGAGCGTCGGGAGCTCTCGGTGGTGCAGCCTAAGGGAGCACTGGCGCTGGTGAACACGCAGTGGATCGACGGGGAACAGTCGATCTACGGAGTTCCGGGAGTGTGGGGCCCCCTGCCCGCCGGGCAATCCGGCCTGCAGTTGACGGCCGCCGCATCCGACGGCATCCGCGTCGATGGCGAGCTGGTCGACGGCACCGTCGCTGTCCGCGGCAAGGATGACCCCAATCCGAGCGAGATCGCCTTCAGCGACACCGTGACCGGGTTCGTGATTGCGAGCGAGCAGGGAAACTATGCGCTGCGCGTGTGGGACGCAGACTCTGAGGGCATTCAGGAATTCGGCAGCATCGACGGGTTCGCGTACAACCCGGAATGGGTGATTACCGCGAAGTGGAACGAGGTTCCCGGCGGTGTGACGGTCGGCTTCGAACACTTGAAGGATGACGGCGCAACGCGCGATGAGGTCGTCCCGGGCGAAATCACGTTCACGAAAGACGGCGTCGACTACGACCTCGCGGCGTTCAAGGCGGGTCGCGCGCTCCAGCTGGTGTTCTCGGACGCCACGAGCGGCGAGAGCACCTACAGCGTCGGGCGCTTCCTGTTCATTGCCCCAAACGCAGACGGCACCATCACGCTCGACTTCAACCGAGCGATCCTGCCGCCCTGCGCCTTCAGCTACAACTTCAACTGCCCGCTGCCGCCGAAGCAAAACCGTTTCGCCGTGGCAATCGAGGCCGGCGAAAAGAACGTCCTGAAGAAGGACGGCTCGCTGCTCCACGAGATCTAGGCGCTCGCCGCCGCCGAAAAGAACCTGCTTCCGCAAACGCTCGCGGCTGTTGGAGATCGCAGCTTCATTCGCCTGAGTGCACGCCCGTGCGTGACCGTGCGTTCGAAAACTCAGGAAATCGTGACTGCCCGAAATCACGCCGCCGCATAGCGACGGTGATGAGGGCGTGACGGTGCTCACGATTTCCTGAGTTTTCACAAGAGGCGGGTGAGGGCGGGCGAAGCGGCGGCGCGTGACGCGCGACGAGGATGTCGCCCCCACGAGGCAGACTGGTCGAGTGCACATCGTGGTCGGCTCCGCTCCCGGAAGCGTCACGCTCACCCCCGAAACCGGCGCCCCGCAGACCATCCCAGAGCAGGACTTCGCGGCGGCGGTTCGCGCGTCCCCCGGCGACACCCGATGGGTGTGGGACGACACTGACCACTGGTATCCGCTGCTGCTCGATCTGGGTGTGCGCGTGGAGCGCTGCGTTGACCTGCGACTGAGCCACGCGATCCTGCGGAACTCGGCGCTGACGAGCGAGACCGGACTCGCTCTCGCGGAGCTCGGCCCGTGGGACCGGCCGCGAGTGGTCCAACGCGCACCCGACGACGCGCTGTTCTCGATCGACGACGACAACGCGGCCGACGAGCCAGACGCCGACCCGGTCGCGGAGTGGCGTCTGCAGCAGGACGCCGTTGCAGCGTGCCGAGACCCCGGGCGCATCTCCCGGCTGCTCGCAGCAGAGTCGGCGGGGGCGCTGATCGCGGCTGAGATGCGTTTTGCCGGAATGCCCTGGAGCCCTGGGGCCCACGATCGCATTCTCGTGGAGCTTCTCGGCCCGCGTCCGGCGCCGGGCGAGCGGCCAGAGAAGGTCGAGGCGGTCCTTGCCGAAACGCGCACACTGCTGCAGGTGCCAGATCTCAACCCCGACTCCCCGGCCGAGTTGCTGAAGGGGCTCGCGAAGGGCGGCGTACTCGCGACGTCGACGCGGTCGTGGGAGCTGAAGAAGATCAAACATCCCGCCATCGCGCCACTCCTCGAATACAAGAAGCTTTCGCGGCTGCTCTCGGCGAACGGTTGGCACTGGGTCGAGAACTGGGTGCATGACGGCCGTTTCAGGCCCGACTACGTGGTGGGTGGCGTCGTCACCGGCCGGTGGGCGACGAGCGGAGGTGGAGCGCTTCAATTGCCGAAGCAGATCAGGCACGCGGCGCTCGCGGATGACGGTTGGAAGCTGGTCGTCGCCGATGCCGCCCAGCTTGAGCCGCGCATCCTCGCCGCGATGGCGGGTGACAGGGCGATGGTGGAGGCCGGCGCGGCGGGCGACCTCTACGCCGGCATCGTCGCAAGCGGGGCCATCGACACCCGGGAACACGCGAAGACGGCCCTGCTCGGCGCGATGTACGGGGCGACTCAGGGCGACGGCGGCAGGCTCATGCCGCAGCTTGCCCGCGCGTATCCGAAGGCGATTGCCATGGTCGAGGATGCCGCACGGGCGGGCGAGCGCGGCGAGGTCGTCTCGACGCGCCTCGGTCGCAGTTCGCCCCTGCCGGGAGCGACCTGGCGGGAACTGCAGGCTGAGGCGTACGGCGAGAACGGATCGCCTGCTGCCGCCGATCGCGCGCGCAGCTACGGCCGGTCGTGGGGTCGCTTCACCCGCAACTTCATCGTGCAGGGCACGGCCGCCGAATGGGCGCTCTGCTGGATGGCGAGTCTCCGCGGTCGCCTCACTGCCCTAAACCCCGACGCCTGGTTTACCCAGGGCCCGCATCTCGTCTTCTTCCTGCACGACGAGGTCGTCATTCACACCCCTGCCGACCAGGCGGATGCCGTGGCTGAGCAGGTGCGCGAGGCCGCGGCGGACGCGGGCCGGCTGCTGTTCGGCCCGCTACCGGTCGACTTTCCCCTTACCGTCGCGATTGTGGACGACTACGGTCAGGCGAAGTAGCGCGCGAATAACCCGGCGGGGCATCAGTCGATCGGGGCGCGGAGGTTGTACTTCGATCGGCCGCGCCCTGCCGTGAGCCACGCGCCCGCGGCGATCAGGATCGGGATTCCGAGCAGCGTCGCCGCAAGCTCTGGCCAGGCCGGAGCGAAGACGTCCAAGGCGTGCCCCTGCGCATCCGGTATCGAGAGCGCGACAGATGGCACCAGACCAAGCGCCACCCCGATGACCGACCCGACCCCGGCAAGGATGATCGCCTGCCAGAACCCAAAGGCGCGCCTGGTCGTCGGTGGCGCTCCGAGGGAGCCGAGCACGGCGGAATCCCGCCGGCCATCCGCGCGAGCAAGGGCGATCGCAATCGTCGCCGAGGCGAGCGCGATCAGGGCGCTGAGGGCGAGCAGTGCCCACTCGGTCAGGGCGTTCTGATTGGTCGGTCCTGTCTCGACGTGGAGACTGAGAGCCCCCACGGACAACACGTCGAGCGCGGCATTCGCCCGGTCGGTCTGCGCCTCGGTGGGTGCACCACCGAGCGGAGCGATCACCAGGGAGGGCTGATAGCTGAGGCCCACCCGCTGAGCGGTCGAGGGCAGCATCATGATCTCGAATGGCGTGCTGTGATCGGGTTTTTGCAGCGCCGCCGGAATCACCACCGACTTCGAGACCTTGTACTGGCCATGATCCGGCAGATCTCCCTTCAGCGGATCCTTCCAGTCGAGGGTCACCGTTCCGGCGTCTACCAGCGAGCTGTATAGAGAGACGACTCCACCGCGTTCGAGCACCGACTTCGAGACCGCGGTGAGCGGATGCCCGATGACGGCAGAGATCGCGCGCTCCGAGCCGATCCAGATCGTGTCGCCGCAGCCCGGGCCCGCGCAGCCATCCAGTCCCTGCAGTTTGGTCGAGGTGAACCGCGGTGTCGGCACAGTCTCGCCCTTGGTCGACGGGTAGGAGTACACGCTCGAGAGCACGGCGGCGGACTTCACGTCGAATGCCGTGTCAAGGGCGCGTGCGACGCCTGAAGCATCCGAAAAGACGCTCGGCTTCTCCGGCTGGTTGATCCCGTTCGCGAGCGTGTCTAGCCGCAGTCCGACCGTTGCCGCGTTCACGGGCGCCGTGTACGTCCAGTAGGAGACATCCTGCGCCGCCGACCCCGAGAACAGGTTGATGATGAAGACCGTCACGAACACGGTGCTCATGATGGCTGCGAGCGCGGGAACCGACCGGGACGGATTCCTGGATGCGTCCCGCGAGCCAAGCCGCGCCCCCGACCCGAAGCTCGCGAAGAGTCGCGCACACCAGCGCAGGATCAGCGGTGCGATCAGGGTTGCGCCGAGTTGCATGAGAATCGGCCCGATGACGAGCAGCGTGACGCCGATGGACGTCAACACGCGGTCGGCACCATGAGCGGATGCCGCGACGAGGACGCCTGCGGCCGCTGCAGTAATGCCCGCACCAGCGAAGACGACGATCAGGCCGCCGAGCGGCCGGCGACGCGAGGGTTTTGGAGGCCGGGTTGCCCCTCGGAGCGCGCCGACGACATCCACTCTGGCCGCACTCCGCGCCGGGACGGCCGCAGCAATCCACGCCGCGCAGGTTGCGAAGACCACGACGCCGACCAGCGCGATCCAGTTGAGATGAAAACCGGGGAACTGCGTTGCATTTCCGTTCGGAGCGAGAGAAATGTATGCCCACGCTGCCGCGACGCCGACCAGCGACCCGGTGACCGCGCCCGCGGCGCCGAGGATCACGCCGTTGAACGTGATGATCCGAAATAGCATGCGACGGTCGGCGCCCACGCTCGTCAGGATGGCGAGGGCACGCTGTTGATGCCGCGCGCCGACCGCGAACGCGGCGCCAGCCAGGAGCGCCACCTCGAACAGCACGAACCCGCCGATGAGGAATGACGCAAGCGTGACCAGCAGGCTCGACTGCCCTGTGCCGTCACCGAGCAGGCCAGCAGGCGGATGAAACAGGGTCGTCCGTGAGACGACGATGGCCCCGTGCTTGTTAAGCGCGAGCGTCTGGCTCCACGACACGGGGGTGTCGGGGAGAAAGTACTGGGTGTCGCGGATGTCGGGCGGTGTGCCGGGCGCGGAAAAGCTGCCAGGACGCCCGAAGAACTCGACCGTTGCATTGTCGATGGCAGCGCTCGAGAGCGTACCGACGACGCGAACCGTGCGAGATACGGGCTTCGTGATGATCGCGGTGCCGCCAACCGTGGTCCCGAGCCTGGCGAGCGCGGCGGGCGTCACCATCACTTCGTCGTCCGCGCGCGGCGCCCGTCCGCTGACGACCGTGTACTTGCCGGTGAACGCCGGATCCCACGGCTGACCCTCGAGGGCTGGGAAGAAGCCGATCCCGGTCGCCGTACGGGCGACTATCGGTGTCTGGACGACGGAAAGGATGCGCGTGCCCGCGAGCAGGAACGTCGCGGGGTCGACCGGTGCGCGCGTGCCGTCGTCGTTCGACCCGTAGTTTGAGAAGCCGATCGACTCCTGTCGCAACGAGGACTTCGGCGGGGCGACCATTCGCAGCTCTGCCTGGTTTCGACCGAGTTCGAGTTGCGCGGTCTCCGCGGGAGTTGCCATCGAGCTGGCAGCAACAGTCAGGATTCCCGACATCCCGACGACGGGAATCGCAATCAGCACGGCGATCAGGACGCTGCGTCCGGGGGACTGCGCAGCCATGCGCCGCGCAATGCGAGCAGCGAGTCGAATCCCGCCGCTTCGACCGTCCGGGAGGGCGGGCGCAGGTGTGCGCCGAACGCGGGGTCGGCGTTTCATGCTCGAGTCGCGTCGAGGAGCGACCCGACCGTGGGAGGGGCCGCCTGGTCGACGATGCGCCCATCGCGCAGGAAGACGATGCGGTCGGCCCAGGCGGCGTGACGCGCGTCGTGGGTCACGAGGATTCCGCCGGCGCCGGCATCCACTCGCGCCCGCAGCATCCTGAGCACGATCTCGCCCGTTGTGGAGTCGAGCGCGCCGGTCGGTTCGTCGGCGAGGATCAGCGACCGGCCGCCGACGACGGCCCGCGCGATCGCGACGCGCTGCTGCTGGCCACCGGAGAGATCTGCCGGGAATCGATCCGCGCGGTCGGCCAACTCAACCACCGTGATTGCATCGAGCGCGGGCCTGCGCGCCTTCTTGCTGCGCCAGCCATCCAGCTCGAGCGGCAGCGCAACGTTCTCGAGAGCTGTCAGCGAAGGGATCAGGTTGAAGTCCTGGAAGACGAATCCGAGGCTGCGGCGTCGCAGTGTGGCAAGTTGCCGGGCCGAGAGCTGGCTGAGCCAGTTGCCTTCGACGATCACCTCGCCGCTGGTCGGAGTTGCGAGGCCCCCGGCGACCGTGAGGAGCGTCGACTTGCCAGATCCTGACGCTCCCATCACGGCGACAAGTTCGCCGCGATGTACTGTCAGGTCGACGCCCGCCAGCGCGGTCACGGCCGTTTCGCCCTTGCCGTACTGCATCGAGACGCCGTCGAGGCGCAGCAGCTCGTCAGTCATTCCGGGCCTCGGTAGCAACGGGAGCCTTGGCTGGCCGACCACGCCTCGGAACTTCCGTGCTGAGCGGGATCGGGCCGGCAACACCGGCAGCGACCGCCCGGGCCAGCCGCGTCTCCGAGTGATCGAGCCATCGCACCTCCGCCTCCGCAGCGAAGATCATCGAGTCGACCACGAGCAGCCAGGCGAGCTCCTCGGATGACTCCGGGTTGTCGGTCGCATTCTTCGTGCGGGTCAACTCCTGCAGGGTGGTCAGGGTTGACGTGCGCTGAACCTGGATTACGTGCGCGATATCGACGCCCGGTAGCGTCACCGCGATGGCCAGCTTGATCGCCAGCTCATCGCGAGCGGCGGCCCCGCGGACGACAGGGGAGCCGAGCCATGCCGCTACTTCGTCGTGCCCGGCAGCCGTTATCTCGTAGTAGTTCTGGCCTTCCGCGTCGATGTCGGCCTTCCGCACGAGACCGTCGCGCTCGAGCCGGTCGAGGGTGTTGTAGATCTGGCCGACATTGACCGGCCAGGTAGCACCGGTGCGACGGTCGAACTCGGAGCGCAACTGGTAGCCGTAGCACGGCCCCTGGTCGAGGATGGCGAGCAGGCTTTGACGTACGGACATGAGGCTCCAGACAGGTTACGCATACCGGGTATGTGATTACGCAGTATACATATCCCGACGCGTGCGGCACGTGTCGCGGTCCGTGTGTCCGTGTCTACGATGTTGGGGTGAGAAGGTTGACAACCAGGCGTGCGGCAGCGGCGTTGTGGGGCTGCCTCTGTCTTGCCCTGCTCGTAGGCGTGGGGTTCTGGGCGACCCGACTCACGGCGGCATTTGCACCAACGACATCCGCGATCTCGACAGGAGTCACGCAGTTACCTCCGAATGACGCCTACCTCGCGCCTCGACCGACGCCGACGATTGCGCTCAGCCCCGGCGGCAAGTGCCAGAGAATCATGGGGGTGACCGGTAAATACGTCTATCTCAGCGTCAAGACCGGCTCCCTGCTGTCGCCTGCGCAGGCGAAAAACTGCTAATTTCGCCACGCCGGAATGACAGTCTTGTGATTCGTGCCGGTTTTCGGTCATAATTCAACTAACACGGTCATCCGTTCACTAGGTCGATGGGGAAGTCGCACCTGAACGAATGGAGAGAATCGTGGTTTCACCAACCGCTCGCGGAGTGCTCTACGTGCACTCCGCTCCTCGTGCGTTGTGCCCACACATCGAGTGGGCCGCTGGTCGCGCCCTCGAACGCGGCGTCAACTTCACCTGGGACGACCAGCCGGTACTGAAGGGTGCCCAGCGCACCGAGTACTACTGGGAGGGCGCCCGTGGCACGGGCGCGGCCCTGGCATCCGCGCTGCGCGGCTGGGAGCACCTGCGCTACGAGGTCACGGAGGATGCCGGGCTCGGCACAGACGGTGGTCGCTGGATGCATACTCCGGACCTCGGCATTTTCTATGCGCAGACTGACACTGTCGGCAACGTCGTCATTCCGGAAGACCGGATTCGCTACGCCATGGAGGTCGCCGGCTCGAATGCCCTCGAACTTCATCGCGAACTCCGCCTGGCGCTCGGCCAGGCCTGGGACGACGAACTGGAAGCATTCCGCTACGCCAGCGACGACTCTCAGGTCGTCTGGCTCCACAAAGTTGGTTAGCGCAGGGCGCTAATCTCGCAGGTCGGCTAGGTGCCGGGTCCCGCGCGTCAGTCAGGAATTGGGCCTGATCGACGCGCGGGACTTTTCCTTTCCCCCGCCAGGCAACTCGGCAGTGCGGGGAGGGGTTTACCAAACGGACTTGGTGTGCGACACTAAACCACATGGTAAACAAACCGACGCTGGATGCCGTGTACGGCGCACTCGCCGACCCGACACGGCGCCAGATGGTTGAGCGCCTGCAGGGCGGTTCGCTCTCAGTCAGCGATCTCGCCGCGCCACTGTCGATGACGCTGGCTGCCGTCGGCAAGCATGTCGCCGTGCTCGAGGCCGCCCACATCATCAGTACAACGAAGAGCGGCCGAGTGCGCACCTGCGCGATTGTGCCGCATGCCCTGAGCGAGGCGACGAAATGGATCTCAGACCAGGAAGCATTCTGGAATAGCCGTATCGACGCCCTCGCCAGCTACCTGGAGGAAGAAAAATGACGAACGGATTCACCATCGTGCGAGACATCGCCGCATCGCCGGAGCGCGTTTGGGCAGCATTCACGGATGCCGGCCAATATGCGGCCTGGATCTGGCCGGCGGACTGGCAGACGGAATGCGATATCGAGGCAACGGTCGGCGGCAGATTCCATGTGGCATCCGAGCCGAAGGGGATGGACGTGCACGGGACCTATGTCGCCGTCGACCCGTTCACCCATCTTGCCCTGACCTGGCGGTGGCACGACCAGAACGATGAGTCGCTCGTCACGATCGACCTCGAACCGATCGACGGGGGCACCAGACTCACGCTCACGCACGAGAACTTCGCGAGCGAAGAGAGCCGCGCAGCCCACGAACTCGGTTGGAACGACTGCCTCGATCGGCTCCCCGCCTATGTCTCAGGCGCCGAGGTCGACGCCTGAGAGATACCGCTCAGCCCTCGTAACTGCGGAACGCGACGACTGCGTTGTGGCCGCCGAATCCGAACGAGTTGCTGATGGCCAGTAGTGGGCCAGTGGGCAGCGCACGCGGCTCGCGCACGACATCCAGCTGGATCT
>DASYEE010000118.1:0-12843 GCA_036499165.1 Galbitalea sp.
GTGGATTCCTGTGGCTGTGGGGAGGCCAGGGCGTCAGCATCTTCGGTGAGCAATTCACCCAGCTGGCGATTCCGGTGCTTGCCGTCACGCTGCTTCACGCCGTTGCGTGGCAGCTTGGCATCCTCAACGCCGCGAGCACCGCAGCATTTCTCGTGGTCGGCCTTCCGGCGGGAGCGTGGGTCGACCGCTGGATGAAGCGCAGAGTCATGATCACCGCGGACATCGTGCGAGCGGGGATCCTCGCGCTCATCCCCATCCTCTGGTACACCGGCCACCTCGAGATGTGGCATCTCTTCATCATCGTCGCGATCTACGGCACGGCCAGCGTGTTCTTCGATGTCGGGTACCAGAGCTACATCCCGCTGCTCGTGAAGTCGGAGCAGGTCGGTCCGGCGAACTCGACGCTGGAGGCGACGGCCCAGGTCGCGCGCATCGGTGGCCCGGGCATCGCGGGCGCGCTCCTGACGGTCATCAGCGCGCCCGGCCTGATCATCGCGGACTCGATTTCGTACGTCGTGTCATTTCTCAGCCTCTGGCGCATCAAGGACCACGAGGTTCCGGCCGATATCACCAAGCGCCAACCGCTTCACAAGGAGATAGCGGAGGGTGTCAGGTTCGTCGCGAAGCAGCCGCTGATCAGGAGCGTCGCTGCGTCGACGGCGAGTTTTAATTTCTTTTCGACGCTCGCGTTTACCATCTATCCGCTGTTCGTTCTGCGCGAGCTCGGCATCGGCTCACTCGGCCTCGGCATCACCCTCTCCGCGGGCGCCGTCGGAGGGCTTCTTGGGGCTCTGGCAACCCCGAGGCTGGCCAGGTGGATCGGTGACGGGCGAGTGATCATCATTGCGGCCTTCGTCAGCGGCGCGGTGTTCATCCTGGTTCCGCTCGCGTCGTTCCTGCACGGGTGGGTCGCGGTCGTAGAACTGTCTGCCGGCGAATTCGTGACTTCGTTCTGCGTGCTGGTCTACAACATCACTCAGGTGACACTGCGGCAGAGGCTCTGCCCGCCGCGCCTGCTCGGACGGATGAACGCGTCGATCCGCTGCGTCGTCTGGGGTGTCATGCCCATCTCGGCGCTCGTGAGCGGTGCCGTCGCGGGTGCGATCGGCGTGGTACCAACCCTGTGGATCTCGTTCGCGGGCGGGATGCTTGCGGGCCTCTGGGTATTGTTCTCGCCGCTGCGGAGCATGCTCTCCCTGCCGGAGAGCGCGCTGCCGGTCGACGAAAGCGCGGAGGCCGCGGCTGCTGCGGCCGACCCGCTGCCGTCACAGCCGCTCGAGGATCCGCTCATCTAACGGGTCGCCGGAGTTCACCGAGGCTACGCGCGGGCGGCGCGACCGAAGAGTGCCTTCCAGCTGACACCGGCGATAAGAGCGCCGACGGGCGGGGCGACGATGAACACCCACAGTTGTGCGAGCGCGTCTGGTCCGCCGTAGATCGCTGTCGCGATCGAACGCGCTGGATTGATGGATGCGTTGCTCACCGGGATCGAGATCAGGAGGCAGAGCGCGAGGGTGAAGCCGATCGCGAGCGGCGCAAAGCCCGCCGTGGTCGAGCCGGGTGCCGTGACGCTGAGGATGATCCAGAGGAACACCGCGGTCAGGATGACCTCGATCAGGATGACCGAGAGCAGGTCGAACCCGCCCGGCGAGTGGGTGCCCCAGCCGTTCGATACGAAGCCGGAGTCCTGCGCCTTCTTCAGGAACCCGCTTGGGCCACCCGCCGCGATGGCCACGAGCAGTGAGGACGCGATGATTCCGCCTACGATCTGGGCCAGGATGTACGGCACTACGTCGCGCCAGAGCATCCGCCCGGCTGCTGCCGCGCCAAGCGTCACCGCGGGATTGAAGTGGCCGCCCGAGATCGAACCAACGGCGTATGCGGCGGCCATGACCGCGATACCGATCGCGAACGCGACTGGAAATGGACCGGTCGTCGGCGACAGGTACAGCGCGGTGCCGATGACGGCGAACACGAGGACGAACGTGCCGAAGACTTCGGCGATGAGACGGGGAAACAGTGCCGGGGATGCGGCGGTTGGCTGGGCCATGATCGGGGGTGAACCTTTCCTGTGTGATTCCTGATCGGGTTCTTCACCTGAGGCTATCGCCGCCGGGAGTCGCAGTGCTATGGACACGCTGCCGTTCCCGAGGGCGGCGCGGTGACCCCCGAAATGCTCACACCCGACGAGCTATAGCCGACCCGCCGCCTTGAGCGCGATATACCGGTCGGCGAGGGCGGGGGGAAGCTCCGTCGGGGTGCCGGTCACCACATCGCCGCCGAGCTGGCGGATCGCGGTCGAAACCCGGCCGATGTCGAGCAAAGCGCGCTCTGCGGCGGCCGCTCGGTAGATGTCCGTCCGGTCGTGGCGCGACGCGGCCGCAGTAACGACGTCTGGATCGGTCACGGAGGCAACGAGCACCGTGTGCTTGCGCGCGAGTTGCGGGAGTACGGCAAGGAGGCCGCGCGCTGCCCCGGGGGAGTCGATGGATGTCGCGAGCACGACGAGCGCGTGCTGGGAGGTCACCGATCTGACAAGACCGGGCACGCCCGTCCAGTCGGTCTCGATTAACTCCGGGTCGATGGGGGCCATCGTGTCGACCATTCGCGACATGAGATCTGCACCAGTCGCGCCCTGCACCCTCCCACGAACACGTTGATCCCAGATGAGCAGGTCGACGCGGTCGCCGGCCCTGCTTGCGAGTGCCGCCAGCAGCAGCGCCGATTCATACGCGGTATCGATGCGTGGTTCCCGGTCGATGCGAGCGGCAGACGTGCGACCACTGTCGATCACGATCACGACCCTGCGGTCACGCTCCGGGCGCCAGGTGCGTACGACGAGGCTCGGGCCGCCCTGCATCGGGTCCGTGCGCCGAGCGGATGCGCGCCAGTCGAGCGAGCGCACATCGTCGCCCCGCACATACTCCCGCAGGCTGTCGAATTCCGTGCCCTGCCCGCGGATCATGACGCTGGTGCGGCCGTCGAGCTCGCGGAGTCGGGCGAGGCGCGACGGCAGGTGCTTCCGCGAATTGAAGGGCGGGAGAACCCGCACGGCGGCCGGAGCCGTGATGGTCGCCTGCCTGGCGGCCAGCCGCAGCGGTCCATACGACCTCACCGTGATGTGGGCGGAGCGGCGCTCGCCGCGACGGAACGGAACGAGCGCGGTCGAGAACATCCTGCGTTCCCCGGCGGGCAGGGTGATCGCGTGCCGGGTCTTCACGGCACCCGCCGACGGCTGCCAGGCGTCGCGGACGAGGCCACGAATGGTGCGCTTGCCGAGGTTAGTGATGTAGACATCCGCCCGCACTGTCTCACCGAGGCGCACCCGCGCCGGCAGGCCGCGCGTGACGCGCACCGCGCGAGCCGAGCCGGCGAGAACCAGGTCGACGATCGCGAGTGCGACCACGACCGCGACCCAGGCGAGGAGCGCCCAGAGCTGTCCGAGCGCGATAACAGGAACCGCCCCCAATGCGAGCAGCCCGACGAACCATCCGGTGACGGCCACTTAGATTGGCACCTGCACCTGCTGGAGCACTGCACGCAGGATCGTGTCGGCAGAAACGCCCTCGAGTTCGGCCTCGGGGCGCAGCTGGATGCGGTGGCGGAGCACCGGGAGAACCATGGCCTGGATGTGGTCCGGCGTGATCGCGTCGAACCCGTTCAGCCATGCCCACGACTTGGCGGCGGCGAGCAGCGCGGTCGTTCCGCGCGGACTCACGCCGAGTTTGACCGACGGGCTCTGCCTCGTGGCGCGTGCGAGGTCGACAGCGTAGCCGATGACATCCTCGCTCGCTCCGACGCGAGTGGCGGCGGCCTGCGCCTGCGCAAGCTGCTCAGCATCCAGCACCGGCGTGACCCCCGCCGCGACCAGGTCGCGAGGGTTGAACCCGGCGGCGTGACGCTTCAGCACCTCGACCTCGTCGCTGCGCTGCGGCAGGTCGAGCACGAGCTTCATCAGGAAGCGGTCGAGTTGCGCCTCCGGCAGCGTGTATGTGCCCTCGTACTCGACGGGATTCATCGTCGCAGCGACCATGAACGGCACAGGTAACTGCCGGGTCTCGCCGTCGACGGAGACCTGGCGCTCCTCCATCGCTTCGAGGAGCGCGGACTGGGTCTTCGGAGGGGTCCGGTTGATTTCGTCGGCGAGCAGGATGTTGGTGAACACCGGCCCGGCGCGGAACTCGAATTCGCCTCGTCGCGCGTCGTAGACGAGCGAACCGGTCACGTCGCCGGGCATCAGGTCGGGAGTGAACTGCACACGCTTGGATTCGAGGCTCAGCGCGCGGCTGAGGGTGCGGATGAGGAGGGTCTTCGCGACACCAGGCACACCCTCGAGCAGCACGTGCCCGCCTGAGAGCAGGGCGATCATGAGGCCGGTGACGGCCGGGTCCTGGGCCACAACGGCTTTGCCCACCTCGGCTCGAACTCGCGAAAATGCCTCGCGGAGGTCAGTGTCGGTCATCACGTCATCTTTCTGTTCGATGGGCACAGCGCTAAGGGGCACAGCGTTGGTTGGCGCAGGATTATTCGGCACAGCGTCTCACGATGGTCTCGTGGATTTCGCGGACCGGGTCTCGAGTTCGAGCATGGCATCCGACATCCGAACGAGGTCCGCGTCCGACCTTGGCACGTCGTCGACCAGGAGTGCGCGCAGGTCGCCGATTCCGGCTCCCGTCGCGCTCGCGACCGCGCCGAGAATCTCCTCTATGCTTGCGCGCCGCGACAGCCCGCAGGTGGTGGCGAGCCGGGAGAGCGTCCCCATTCGCAGGGCATCGATCGTGTGCAGGCGGGCGTTGGCCTTCTGGTAGAGGCGTGCGCGCCCCTCGACCGTCTCGTTCGATCTGACGATGACGGGCATCCTCTCGACCACGATGGGGCCAAGCCTGCGCCCGCGCCAGAACGCGGCGGCAAGGCCGACCATGACCGCGAGCGCGATGAGGAGTCCGACCCACGCGGGATTCGGGATCACGCCATCTGCGGCCGTCGCGGAGTCCTCGAACGACGGGAGGTACCAGACGACATGCTTCGTCGCCCCGAACAGTCCGAGGGCAAAGGCCGCATTGCCGCCGCGCAGGATCGAAGCGTTGTCGAGCATGGTCGCAGAACCCAGCACGCTCACGTGCGAGTTGCCGGTGTCGACCCGTACGAACGAGTACGCCCCGTCTGAGCCGAAGCAATGCGTCGCATCGACTCCGCTGTCGACGCGGTAGGCCCGGCCAAGGCCGGCGACGGTGCCTGCCCGGACCGCGGGTTGGTAGCTGCAGTTCGCCGTCGCGATGGACGACGCGAAGCCGGCCGCACGCACGGAGGGGGCAAGAGCCTGGAGCGCGTCGAAATCCGGCTCGATGAGTACGAGATCGGAAGCGAGGTTGTCGAGCTGGCCGAGGGAAGGCGAGTCGAGGATTCCGCTGCGATCGTAGAGCACGAGGGTGGTCGAGGTCGGTTCGGCCGAGACATCCTTCATCGCCTTGGTAAGACTGCGGGGGGTCGAGACCTGCACGCCATCCTGGCGGAGCACCTGGATGAGCGCCTTCGCGCCCGTAGGCTTCGGATTCGTGCCGGACAGCCGGGCGGTGCTCGCGGACTGGCCGCCGCCGAGGATGATCACACTACCGACGAGGAGGACGACGATGACCCCGATCGCGATCCAGAAGACGAGCCGCCGAGCAGCGCCCCGCACCCGTGGCGTCGCGACCTCGTTGCCCTCCGGGCCGACCTCGCGTCGAGGCTCGGTTTGGGTGGCCACGGCGGTCACAGGACCGCCTCGTCGAGCTCTTTTGCCAGCAGGGGTCGCGCGCCGCGCAGCTGTTTTTCGAGTTCGCTGATGGTGGCGAACTCGCTTTCGCTGCCGGGGGTACCGAGATAGCGCACGCCGTCGAACGTGTCCGCTGCGGAGGCGAGTTGCGCCACGTAGCCCGGGAAGGATGCCCCGGCCCGCACGGCGAACCCGTGCGCCGTCGTACCCGGGAAGGTCAGCACCACGGTTCGCTCTGCGAGCCCTCGTGCGATCGACCTGAAGGCTTCCTCGATTGCTGTTGGCCAGTCTCCCGCTGCCGCCGCCCGCTCGGCGGCTCGTCGCAGTGCGGTTGAGTCCCGTTCGTCTTCGTCGCCGAACAGCGAGCCGACGACCCTGCTCCTGCGGTTGATCCGCGGCAGGCCGAAGACGAGGAACGCGATCACGATGACGACGACGGCGATGATGATGATGACGAGGGGAAGCAGGTTGACCTGGGGAGCCCCGCCCGTCGGCGCCTTCGGATTGAACGAGTTGAGAAGGTTCTCGAGCCACTGCCGGATGTAGTCGAGGAGAGAGGGCCGCGCGGCCTGGTATTCGGCCTTCGACAACTCCTGCTGCAACTGGTCGTGTGCGTGGTGCGATGTCGGGTCAAGCGGCGGGGTGTCTGCGGCGATTACTCGTGCGAGGCTGGCGATCATGCAGTCGGCTGCGCACTCGGTGGTAGCGGAGCCGCTGGCGGCGGAGGCGGCGTCGCCGAACTCGCGACGGGGACAAGGTACGGGTCTGGTGTGCCCAGGATTCCCGCCTGGCGGGCATCCATGTACTGGATCAGCCCCAGGTCGAGGCCCTCCTTGCGGATGCGCAGGTCGATGTAGAGGAGCGCCGCTGCGCTCGAGGCGACAATGGTCGTGATCGCCCGGACGACGGCATCGACGACCCCCGTGATGTAGCTGAGCTGCCGGATGGCGTCGCGGGCATCCGCTGCGGATACGCCCGTCGGGTGGGTGGTCTCGAGGAAGAGGCCGCCGAGGATCCCGACGGGCGTCTCGACGATGCTCGACGCGATACTCACGATCACCGCGACCAGCAACTGGATCCCGAGGATGCGCCAGAAATACCCCTTCACAAGACGCCAGGAGCGTCCGATCGCCTTGCCGAGCGTGAGTTGCTCGATGATGAGCGCGCTGGGTACGAGGCTCAGCTTGGTGCCGATCCACACCCCGAGGGTGACGCCACCGAGCGCGATGGCAATACTGCCGAGGACGGCGCCCGCAACCGCCCCGCCGCCGCCACCCGACGCGACAGCGAGCCCAACCACCAGGGCGATGAGCAGCACGACGATCACCGCGAAGACGAAGATCCCGAGGACGAACGCGACCGACCAGCCGAGGAGGGGCAAGAGTCGGTTGCGCGAGCGCCGCAGCAGCGCCCGCAGGGGCAGCTTCTCGCCGATCGTGCCGCGAGCAACCTCGAGCGAGACGATGCCCTGCAGGAAGGTATTACCGACATAGACGAGCGCTGCGGCACCGAACTCTGCGAAGTCAGCGAAGATCAGGCCGTTGAGCTGGGCGGTCGACGCGTCCGAGCCGTTCGCCAGGTTGGTGAATGCGGTCGTGAGGGTGGTGACCGCATTGCCGCTGACGAGCACGGACACGAGCGCCGTGATCGCGTTCACGATGAGCGAGACCAGGAAGATCGGTCGTGGGTTGCGCCGGAGTACTCGAAACGATGCACCGAGGATCGTTCCGAGCGTCATCGGCGACAGGGGTACAAGCCCGGGCTTCGGCGGTGGTGCCCACGCGTTCGCCCCCGGCGGCGGTGGCGGTGGCGCGCTGGTGAACCCCGGCTGCGGCGCCTGGGGCGAACTCCCCGATGGCGAGGCCCAGCCCGTGGCTTCTGTCACGCGTGTTCCCCCTACTGCCAAGTAGCCCTGCACTCAGGCATCCCGTGGCCTTTTCGCCACACCGGAATATGCTTTCACACTCGACTACTCTTAGCGACAAGCCTCTCCACAGGGGCGACGCCCCAATAATGAGGACCATGAACGCGCGAATTCTCGTTGTCGACGACGACACCGCCCTTGCGGAGATGATTGGCATCGTGCTGCGCACCGAGGGTTTCGAGCCCATCTTCTGCGCGGACGGCGCCGAAGCGGTCGAGGCATTTCGGACCTCGAGCCCCGACCTCGTTCTTCTCGACCTCATGCTCCCCGGCATGGACGGCATCGAGGTGGCAACGCGCATCCGCGAGGAGTCCGGAACACCAATCATCATGCTCACGGCGAAGAGCGACACATCGGATGTCGTCAAGGGTCTCGAGTCCGGAGCGGACGACTACGTCGTCAAGCCGTTCAATCCCAAGGAACTCGTGGCGCGCATCCGCACGCGCCTGCGTCCGACCTCGCTCACGACCGCTGACGTGCTGCACGTCGGTGACCTCGTGCTGGATGTCGCCGGTCACGAGGTGCGCCGCGGCGAGGCGAAGATCAACCTGACTCCGCTCGAGTTCGAGCTGCTCCTCGCCCTGGCGGTCAAGCCGCAGCAGGTGTTTACCCGCGAGATGCTGCTCGAGCAGGTCTGGGGCTACCACTACAAGGCAGACACGAGGCTCGTCAACGTGCACGTGCAGCGACTGCGTGCCAAGGTCGAGCATGACCCGGACAACCCCCGAATCGTCATGACCGTCCGCGGCGTCGGTTACCGCGCCGGGGCGCTCGCCTAGGGTCCATGCGCGACTTCGACTGGCGAGCCTGGGTCAGCCGAGGCATTCGGCTCTGGCGTTCTTCGCTGCAGCTGCGCACGGTGGCGATCACGATCCTGCTCTCCGCCCTCGCCGTCTTCGTGATCGGTGCGTATGTCTCGATCAGCGTCGGCACCAACCTGTTCCATTCGAGAACCGAGCAACTGCTCTCGCAGGCCGACCGGGCGACGAGCCTCGTTCAGAACCTGTTCAACTCGTCGAGCGGGCCGGGCGCGACCGTCACGACGGAGTCAGCCGCGACCACGGCATACACCGATGTCCTCCAATCGTCGTCCAACACGTCGAACACCCTGATCGCGATCCTGCGCACTCCTGGCCAGAAGGGCCCGCACGTGCCGAACGATGTGGCGACGCCGCCGGGGCCGGAGGCAACGAAGCTCATCTCGAGCGAGCTGCGAAAGCGCGTGCAGGCCGCGTCCAACGCGAAGACCCGGGTCTACTGGCAGTCTGTCGAGATTCCGAAGGCGGGCGGTTCAGACCCCGGCATCGTGATCGGATCGAACGTCAACCTTCCGAACTCCGGCAACTACGAGCTCTACCTGATCTACAACCTCGGCGACTCACAACAGACACTCGATTCGTTGCAAAGTACGCTCCTCATCGGCGGGCTCGCGCTCATCCTGTTGATCGGTGCCGTAACCTACATCGTCGTGCGGCTCGTGATCGGGCCAGTACGGCTTGCGGCCGAGACGGCGGAGAAGCTGGCGGCCGGCGAACTCGAGCGACGGATCCCCGAGCGAGGCGACGACGTGATCGCGACCCTCGCCCGGTCGTTCAACGGCATGGCCGACAGCCTGCAGAAGCAGATCGTGCGCCTGGCCACCCTCTCGCAGGTGCAGCAGAGGTTCGTCTCGGACGTCTCGCACGAGCTCCGCACGCCCTTGACCACCATCCGGCTCGCGGGCGACGTGCTCTACGACCAGCGAGAGGGATTCCCGCCGGCGACGGCCCGCACCGCCGAACTGCTGCGCACCCAGGTGCAGCGCTTCGAGATCCTGCTTGCCGACCTGCTGGAGATGAGTCGGTATGACGCGGGCGCCGTCGAACTCGAGACCGAGCCGACGAACCTCGTTCGCCTGGTGGAGGACGCCGTCGAGTCTGTCGCCTCGCTCGCTGCAACGAGGGGGTCGGAACTCCAGGTGGTTGCGCCGGGAGGCTATTTCGAGGCGGATGTCGAAGCGAGGCGAGTTCGCCGTATCCTTCAGAACCTGCTCGGCAACGCGATCGATCACGGCGAGGGCAAGCCGATCGTCGTCTACGTCGACAGCAACGCCTCCGCCGTTGCCATCGCCGTCCGCGACTACGGGATCGGCATGACTTCCGCCGCCATGGAGCGGGTGTTCGATCGCTTCTGGCGCGCGGACCCGTCGCGGCAGCGGACGACGGGTGGCACCGGCCTCGGGCTCGCCATCGCCCTCGAGGATGCCGCTCTGCACGGCGGCTGGCTGGAGGTCTGGAGCGCGGCGGGCGAGGGCTCGTGTTTCCGGCTCACCCTGCCACGCGAACAGGGCGGCGAGCTTCGCACATCGCCGCTCGAACTGCCCCCTGACGAGCGCACGGGAGAAGACGATGAGTAACCGGATGCCGGTCAGGCTCCTGCGCGCGCTGGCAGCAGCAGCGCTGGTCGCGGTCGCCCTCGCGGGGTGTGTCGGGATCCCCTCGGGTGGTGGCGTGAATGTCGGCCCTGCTGTCGGCTCCGACGGGGATGTGTCCGGTGCACAGCTCCCCTCCAAGCCGCCTCCCGGCGCGACGAAGAACGAAATCCTGACCGACTTCATGCAGGCGGTCGTCTCTCCAGAGAGCAACTACCAGATCGCCCGGGCATACCTGACCGCGGCCGCCGCGCAGAAATGGGAGCCGACGAAGAGCGTCCTGGTGCGCGAGGGCGCCCCGCAGACGCAGGACGACGGAAGCGGTGGCATCACGTACACCGTCACGACCAAGGCCAACATCGACCAGTCCGGGGTGTACTCGGAGCAGTCGTCGACATCCAGCCAGTCGCTCTCGTTCTCGTTCGCGAAGGTCAGGGGGCAGTGGCGCATCAGCACCCTGGCCGACGGGATCGTGATCTCGCGTGGCACATTCGGCAATGCCTTCGCCGAGCAGCCGCTGTACTTCTTCGATCCGACCTTCGAGTTCCTTGTACCGGATGTCCGCCTCTTCCCGACCGGCTCGACCATGCCGACGAGGGTCGTCGACGCTCTGCTGGCCGGCCCGGCGCCAAGCCTCCAGGGTGGCGTCGTCATCTCCGCCTTCCCGCAGGGGATCAAGCAGCAGCGGGCCGTCGAGGTGCGCTCGAGCACCGCGACCGTCGACCTCTCGTCCGAGGCTGCTTCACTGAAATTGACGGCGCAGACGCAGATGCTCGAGCAGCTCCAGGAGAGCCTTGCTTCGTCGAACATCTCGGCCGTCGCAGTCGACGTTGGAGGTGCGCCCCTGTCGATCCCGCACGTGTCGGCGATGGGACCCGCCGAGTCCGTCAACTCGAATGCCCTCATCCTGAAGGGCAAGAAGTTTGGCTTCTGGCCGAAGCTCACGGACATCGGCAGGATCTCCAGCCAGGTCGTCGCGCTCAGCCCGTCCGCGGTGGTCCTCTCCCGCAAGCAGACGGCCGCCGCCATCCTTGCGGCGGGCGGGGTGTACATGGCGACGGCGACGACTCCCGCCGCGCGACTGGTCGATCCGCGAAAGGGCCTGATCGCGCCATCCATCGATCCGTTCGGATACGTGTGGTCTGTTCCATCGACCGATGGGACAGCGATCAGGGTGACGAGCTCAACCGGGCTGACCCGCGGGCTCAGCGCGTCGCTCGGCGGGCACCCGAGGATCGTTTCGCTGCAGGTCTCGCACGACGGCACGCGGGTGTTGCTCTACCTGAAGACGAGCACGGGGCCGCAGCTGGTGGTACTCGGCGTCGTGCGCGGAGACGGGAACGTGCCGACCGGCTTCGGCACGCCGCTGTTGCTTCCCGTCTCCGATGCGAATCCGATCGACGCGACCTGGGTTGATGCCGAGTCTGTTGCTGCTCTCGGCGACATCGACGGCCACGACACGGTGATCACGTACACGGTCGGCGGAACGGGCGGCGACGCATCCATCCCTGTTAATGCACGGCACATCGTCGGTGGGAGCGGTGAGGCGATCCTCCGGCTGATCACGAACGACGAGCAGGTCTTCCAGCTTCGCTCCAGTGGATGGCAGGAACTCGTCGGAATGTCGGCCTCTCTCCTCGCGACACAGCAATAGTCGGCGGTCTTCGACCTCTCCGTCACAACGCGCTCAAAGGTGACATCCAGCGCAAAACGGAATTCAGGTAGACCGATCTGTTGCTGCCGTGCAATGCTGTGCGCATGGCTCTGAAACTGGCGAACGCCGTGCTCGACGCGCTCGCAGCACTTTCACCCATCGACTGTGCGGGATGCGGGGGCGCAGACCGCGGCCTGTGTGCAGACTGCAGGCGGGAATTGACCCCCGCTGTGACTCCGCGGCAACTCTCTGACGGCACGACGATCTTCACCGCGCTGCGCTACGAGGGGGTCGTGCGCCAGGCGCTCATCGCCTTGAAAGAGAGCGGCAGGACGGATGTCGCGCGCCATCTCGGCTTGTCGCTCGCGCCAGCACTGGCTCGCGCGGCCACCCCGGGCGCCGAGATCGTGGCAGTGCCCACGAGCAAGCAGGCGTGGCGCCGCCGCGGGTATGACCCCGTCGCACTGATCTGTCGCAAGGCCGGTGTCGAGCTCTCGAAGGTGCTCGTGCACGATCGCGCGACGCTCAGCCAGAAGACCCTCGGGGCAGAGGATCGGGCTGGCAACCTGCACGAATCGATGCGCGCGAGGAAGCCTCTCGATGGCCGCCGGTTCGTTCTCGTCGACGACATCGTGACGACCGGCGCGACCTTTTTTGAGGCCGCGAGAGCGATTCGACAGGCCGGCGGCGAGGTCGTCGGCGGTGCGGCTCTTGCCTTCACCCCTCGCCTCTTCGGCGCGCAGCCAGCTCTCTACGGACATTCACAGAACACTCCGTGACTTCCCCAGCCAAGGGGTCTACGGTGGCACTAAAGGCGCCGAAAGATCCGCCTGATTTCTGGACGGGGCGCCCTCGTTAGCTGCGGAAAATACGCAGCGGTCAAGGAGGTCAGCGTGGAAATTACCATCACCGGACAGGGCCTGGGGGTCACAGACCGCTTTCGCGAATACGCGACAGAGAAGGCAGACAAGGTCTCGCATCTCGCCGAGAGAGCCATCGCCTTTGAGATCAAGGTCTGCAGGCATCACGAGAAAACGAGCGGTCCATCCGGCGACGACCGAGTCGAGCTGACTCTCATTGGCCCCGGTCCGATCGTGCGT
>DASYEE010000119.1:0-2341 GCA_036499165.1 Galbitalea sp.
CCTGCTGCACTGAGTACTGCAGATCGCGATCGATCGTGAGCTTGAGGGTGCCGCCGTCGACCGGGTCCGTCTGCTTCACGGTGCTGCCGGGGATTCGTGTGCCGTCCCTGGCTTTCTCGTACGTCGAACTGCCGTTCTTGCTGGCGAGGCACGTGTTGTAGTCGAGCTCGAGTCCGGCCTGGGGGCCATCCGTGCCGACAAAGCCGATCAGGTTGCCGGCAACGGCGCCATTCGGATAGCTCCGTGCAGCGACGGGCTCAGGGTAGATCGCGGCGATCTTCAGCTTCGTCACTGCATTGGATGTCGCGAGCGTCACGTTCTTCGCGAGCACGGCGTAATCCGACTTCGGGTTCTTCATCACGGCGGCGCGAAGTGCATCGACGGACTGTCCGGTGATGGCTGCCAGCTTGGTCAGCTGGCCGGTCAGCGTGTCTTGCGTCGTCTGGTCATTCGGGCTGCTGCCCAGTAATTGCTTCGGCGAGACCGTGATGTTGAATCGGTCGACACTGTGCGCGAGCACAACACCGTTGCTGTCGACGATCTCACCACGCGAGCCGTACGTTGTCACGCTGGCCTCACGGCTCTGAGCCGCCGCCTTCTGGAGCTTGGGAGCCTGCACGACCTGCAGGTCGATCAGGCGGCCGGTGAACACCACCATGACCGCGAATATCGCGAGCATCGTCAGTGTCAGACGGATCCCGCTTCGCCTGCGCTTTGTCATGCCTGTGCTCGACCTAGTGGGTTTGGGGCGACGGCAGCTGGCCCGTGTCACCGCTCTGGCTTGAATCGCCAGTTGACGACCCGAGCAACGAACCAGTGTTCGTCGTGCTCGGAGACGATTCTGTGTCGGTGTCCGACGATTCGCCGGTATTCACCGCGCCGTGTCCCGAGTCGCTGGCCGAAATCACAGGAACGCCGGTCAACAGGAAGTTGGGCACAGAATTCTGTGAAGCCGGCGCATGGGACCTCGACGTGCTGGTCTTGGCCGGGCTCGCCGTGCCGATCACCTTGCCGTCGGAGGAGCGAAGGAACGCCATTGACGACGACCCCACCATGCCGAGTGCCTTCGCATTCGAGGTGAGGTTCTGCGCTGATCCGAGCGTGTCGAGTTTCTCGCTGAGGGCAGATGACTGGCGGGCAAGGTCGCGCTGCGTGCCCTGCAGGTGCGAGATCGCGTACGCGCCGCCCGACAGCGAGATGGTGATCAGCAGTTGGGCCATGAAGATGCCGAAGATCACCGCTGTCGCAACCAGCGCATACATGAGCTTCGGCTTCGGTCGCCGAACGGCTCTCGGGGAGAGGGCACGGATGCGCGACGGGCGGGTTGCCGGTGCGTAGTCCGGGGAGGATCCGGGAGCGGGCAGCACATAGGCGAGATTTGTTGTCATGCTGCGGCTCTCAGTTTCTCGACGGCACGAAGCCTGACGGGTGTTGCGCGGGGATTGGCCGCCTTTTCGGTTTCGCTCGCGAGCTCCGCACCGCGCACCAGGAGCCGAAGCTCCGGACGGTGTTCCGGCAGTTCGACGGGAAGCCCTGCGGGAGCAGTCGACGCGGACCGGGCCGCAAAGACGCGCTTGACGATCCGGTCCTCGAGAGACTGGTATGCCAACACGACCATGCGGCCCTTGACCTCGAGCACATCGACCGCAGCTGGGATTGCGCGTGCGAGTACAGCGAGCTCCTGGTTCACTTCGATGCGCAGCGCCTGGAAAACACGCTTCGCAGGGTGGCCGGCGCGCCTGGCCGCGGCGGGGGTGGCCGCGACAATCACGTCGACGAGTTGGCCAGACCGCGAGATGGGGGATGTCTCGCGAGCCTGGACGATTTTGCTCGCATAGCGAGGGGCGAGTTTCTCTTCGCCGAATTCGTAGAAGATGCGACGCAGGTCGAACTCGCTGTATTCGGCGATGATGCGCTCGGCGGTGAGCGGTGAGGTCGAGTCCATACGCATGTCGAGTGGCGCATCCTGCGAGTACGAGAACCCGCGATCGACGCGATCAAGCTGCAGTGACGAGACCCCCAGGTCAAAGAGGATGCCCGCGACCACAGGGATCCCGAGGGACTCCAGTGCCGCGGGAATCTCGTCGTAGACCGCGTGCACCAGTTTCACCCGATCGCCGAACGGAGCCAGCCGCTCCCCCGCCAGCCGAAGCGCTTCGGGGTCGCGGTCGACTCCGACGACGGTGAGCTGCGGAAAACGAGTGAGGAATGCGTCAGCGTGGCCGCCGAGCCCGAGCGTTGCATCGACCAGGACTGCGTTCGGCCGAGCAATCGCCGGGGCCAGGAGTTCGACCGTGCGCTCGAGCATGACGGGCGTGTGGAGTGTGTTTTCTGCCATGAG
>DASYEE010000120.1:0-22431 GCA_036499165.1 Galbitalea sp.
GGGCTCCTCGGCGACGACGGCGGCGATCTCGGCCGCAACCTCGTCCGGGCTCGTCACAGACTCGACCCGCTCATCGACGGCCTCGATCTTCTCGGCCTCGGTCGACGGGGTCTCCGACGCCGCGAGCAGCTCGGCCTCCCACGCGGCCAGGGGCTCGACCTCGCCGCCCTCCTCGGGCTTCTGGTGACGCTGGATGAGGCCCTCGGCAGCGGCATCCGCGATGATGCGGGTCAGCAGGCCGACGGAGCGGATGGCGTCGTCGTTCCCCGGGATCGGGTACTGCACCTCGTCGGGGTCGCAGTTGGTGTCGAGGATCGCGATGACCGGGATCCCGAGCTTGTGCGCCTCGTCGATCGCGAGGTGCTCCTTCTTAGTGTCGACCACCCAGATGGCCGACGGGGTCTTCGTGAGGTTGCGGATACCGCCGAGGCTCTTCTGCAGCTTCGTCAGCTCGCGCTTCTGAATGAGCAGTTCCTTCTTGGTGTAGCCGCGGGTGGTGTCGTCGAAGTCGACCTCCTCGAGCTCCTTCATGCGCGCGAGGCGCTTGGAGACCGTCTGGAAGTTGGTGAGGAGGCCGCCGAGCCAGCGCTGGTTGACGAAGGGCTGGCCAACGCGGGTCGCCTGCTCGGCGATCGAACCCTGCGCCTGCTTCTTGGTGCCGACGAACAGGATGGTGCCGCCGTGGGCCACCGTCTCCTTGACGTAGTCGTAGGTCTTGTCGATGTGGGCAAGCGACTGCTGGAGGTCGATGATGTGGCTGCCCGAGCGCTCGGTGAGTATAAAGCGCTTCATCTTCGGGTTCCAGCGACGGGTCTGGTGACCGAAGTGGACGCCCGAATCGAGCAGCTGGCGAATGGTGACGACGGCCATGGCCGTTCTCCTTAACTGGGCACCGCTGCTGTCCGACCAACACGCTGTTTGACGAGCATGCTGTTCGACCAGCACAGGGCCCTACTCAGTTGTTTCCCGCGACCGGATGGTGCGGAACCTGGTGCCCGGCGCACATCCGCGCATCTCAAGACAGGCGCAAACCTGCTGTGTGATGGGACTGAGTGGATGTGCTGCGCGTCTCATAACGAGAATCGGGCACGCGTAGTCACCTCGAATACACGGGGTGCTGACTTCAGGGTAGCACCGCTCCCCCACCGTTCGCGATTCGCGGGCCCTCTCCACCGATCGGGTGAACCGGCGTTCGCCGCCGGTCGTGCTCGGCGACCATCGAAGGATGCCATGGACGCTACGCAAGATCCCGAGTGCCGCAATACTCGTCGCCTACTTCGTATGGGCGGCGGGCGCTGCAGCGGGCACCGCGGTGGGTGGCGCTCCAGCCCCCGCGCTCGCCGCGGTCTCCGCGGTCTCCGCCGCACGCTGGGCATGGCCGCTGCGGGGTTCGCACCACATCCTTCGCCCGTTCATCGCACCGTCAACCGCGTATTCGGCTGGTCATCGCGGGATAGACATTGCGGCGGATGCGGCGGATCACCCGATGGAGGTTCTCGCTCCGGCCGACGGTGTTGTGCATTTCGCGGGGCGTGTGGTCGATCGCGGAGTGTTGTCACTGGTGCATCCCGGAGGCGTTCTTTCGAGCTACGAACCGGTCACCGCCACCGTCCACAAGGACGACGTCGTCCACCGCGGGCAGGTCATTGCGACGCTCGATACTGGGCACTGCACCCTGCCGTGCCTGCACTTCGGCGTCCGGATCGAGGGGCGGTATGTCTCGCCGCTGCTCTTCCTCGGCGGTGTCGTGCGACCGGTCCTCCTGCCGTCGCGGCTGGGTGCGTTGCCCGAATCACGCCCGGGGATGGGCCCGCGCGTAACTCTCTTTCAGCCGCTCGGAAGACACGTGCGTGTACAGCTGGGTCGTTCCAAGGCTCGCGTGGCCGAGCATCTCCTGCACCGAGCGCAGGTCTGCCCCGCCGTCCAGCAGGTGCGTTGCCGCAGTGTGCCGCAGGGTGTGTGGGCCGGCAGGGCCTGAGCCCGGCACGTCCGCAAGGAGGCCCGCAATGAGTTCGTAGATGGCACGGGAGTTGATACGCCTGCCCCTTGCCCCGACGAAGACGGCATCGGTCGGTGCATCGAGCAGCTCGTGCCTGTGGCCCTCCCACGCGACGATCGCTCGCCTGGCCGGTGTGCCGAAGGGTACGACGCGCTCCTTCGATCCCTTGCCGACGACTCTCACCGTAAGACGGTCGAGGTCGATGTCGCCGAGGTCGAGGCCGGTGATCTCGCTCACGCGAAGCGCCGATGCGTATAGCAGCTCGACGATCGCCAAATCGCGAGCGGCGAGGGCATCTCCCGTTTCGGCACGCTGCGCGAGCCCGGCTATCAGGCCGTCCGTCTGGTCACGCGTCAGGACACGCGGCAGGTGATGGTCGGCCTTAGGGGCACGCAGTCGAGCCCCCGCGTCCGTCGGGGCAAGCCCGGTTCGTGACATCCAGTTCGAGAGACTGCGTGCTGCCGCGGATCGCCTGGCCAGGGTCGATTTCGCGAGACCGGCGTTCGAGCCGTCCCAGAGCCAGTCCCGCAGCAACTCGAGATCGATGCGCTCAGCGGAGGTCACGCCCCTCGTTGCCGCGAAGCGGGTCAGGTCTGCGAGGTCGGAGCGGTATGACCGGACGGTGTGCGCGCTGAATCCTCGTTCCGCGGCGAGGTAAACCGCGAAATCCTGGGTCGCCCGTTCGAGAAGCACACCATTATCGTGACGCAGCCGCGTCCTTTGTCGGCGCAGGCATGCCGTCGGCCGCGTCACCGGCGCTCGGCACGAGCGGTACGGCAACGAGAGCGCAGAGGCCCGCCGCGACGAATGTCAGCGGATACCCGACGACGCCGATGAGCAGACCGGCAAACGGCCCGACCAGAGATGCGCCGATCCACTGGCCCGTGTTCTGGGCGCCGAGCGCCCGACCAGACCATCGTGGCCCGGCGATCTCGGCCACCGCACCGAACGCGAGGCCGTTGTCGGCAACCGTGATCGTGGCCGCGATCACAAGGGCCGCGGCGGCAAGTGGCGTCTGCAGAAGCCCGACGCCAGCCAGCACGAACATCGACGCGACCGCGAGCAACGCAACCCATCGCAGGGGACGCATTCTGCTTCCCAGGCGGTCACTCCAGACGCCGACGGCGATTCGGCCGAACGCTCCGATCAGCTGGGCGACGCCGATCACGATGCCGGCGGCTGTCGCCGAGAAGTGCTCGCCAGCGATCAGCCAGATTAATCCGAAAATTGAGACCGTGAACTGAGGAACGACGAGGAGGATCGACACGAGGTGGATCCTCAGCAGTGTCGCGTTGCCGCGGTAGGGGTTAGCGTCGACGGCGGTGATCGACGTGATCGGCGCGCGGGCCGGATCCCGGAGCACGACCGCGCAGGCGATCGCCAATGCACCACAGAACACGACCGACGCTGTGAGGGCTGCAGAGATACCGGGCCCCTCGGCCAGCGGCGGAACGATGAGGGCGGCGAGGGCAACACCGAGCGGCTGTGACATCTGCCTGATGCCCATCGCGAGTCCGCGCCTGTTCTTCGGGAACCATCCGATGACCAGGCGGCCACTGGCCGGGCTCGAGCTTGCCGACGCGATGCCGCCGACAACGAGGAAGACCGCAAACAAGCCGAACGAGGATGTCGTCGCTGCGGCCGCAGCGGACGCCAGCGCCGCGAGGGCGAGGCCGCCCGCGAGCACCCACCGTTCACCCAGTCGATCGGCGAGCGCACCCCACGCGACGAGCGCGAGGACCATTCCAACCGTTGTCGTCGAGGCGAGCAGCCCCGCGGTCGCGAGCGGCACGCCCTGGTGAGTATGCAACTCTGGGATCAGGAATGCCGGAGTGCTCGTGAGCATCGAGGTTGCGGTCTGCGCGAGGAGACCGAGCGCCAGCATGATCCATGGCCGCACGCCGAGCCGCTGCGGGGCCTCGGGTACCGATTCTGGTGCCGATCGCGGTGCCTGCTGCGTCATCCTCGATCCTTCCGGTTATTGCGTCGTCGGTGGGATACCATACTGGTATACCACTCAGGCACTGAGCAAATCGAGGAGACCATGTCGGCAGATCCCAGCCTGCACGAACGCCTGCGCCAGGCCATCCTGACTCTTGCTCTCGCTCCGGGAGAGCGACTGAGCGAACGGGGGCTCGAGCCGGAGTTCGGCGCTTCGCGCACCCCCATCAGGGCGGCGCTCATGCGGCTGCAGTCAGACGGTCTCGTGCGCAGGGACGACAGGGGCTGGCTGGTCGCGCCGATCGACCTCGAGGAGGTGGCGTCGATCTACGAGTACCGCGAAATTATCGAGGGCGCAACCGCTCGCCTCGCCGTGGATCGAGCGAGCCGCGACGACCTCACTGTCCTCGCGACCCTTGCGGCATCGACCGATGCCGCCGAGACGCCGGAACACAGCATCGACTCCGGCACCAGCTTCCACGTCGGTTTCGCGCGCTTGTCTGGCAACGCGTTCATCATCGACGCGATGGAGGGTGCGCTCACGCGGCTCTATCGCACGCGCTGGCTCGAGGTGCAGGACGCAGCCTCGCGCGATCGCGTACACCGCGAGCATGGCGAGATCGCGGCGGCACTCCTCGCAGGCGATGCCGATGCCGCTGAACTGGCAACGCTCGAGCACCTGCGCGGAACGGGAGCGAGGCTCGTCAACTCGCTTGCGGCGAGCAGGCAGCAGTTGCGCGCGACGGGCATCCTGCTCAGCTAGCGGTTCCCTGGTTGAAGCTCGACTGCTTGCGCGAGAACATCTCGAGTCGCTCATCCGGGGTCATCGACTCGATACGACCCTTGTATTCGGCGGAGAAACCGGTGACTTCGTTCGCGCCGAGGAGCGGTATGACCGTGTGCACGACCTGGCTCGATGCCGGGTCTGTGTAGTCGTACAGGCTCACGATGTTGAACGCCTGGTTTGCGTCCACCCCCGACAGCAGCTTTCTGCCATCGGCGAGATCCATCGTGTAGCAGGTGGCCGCCGCGACCGACACGGGGATGCCGGCGAACCGACTGTGGGTCGTGTAATGGAGGTGTCCGCCGAGGATGCCGCGGACGTCCGTCCCGGCGACGACGTCTGCGAGCCGTGCCTGGCCATGCAGCTCGAGCATTTCCATCGCCCAGAGAAGCGGGGTCGGAATCGGCGGATGGTGCACAGCGATCACAGTGCCGTGTGGCGCTGGCGTTGCCAGTTCGTCGGCGAGCCACTCCAGCTGATTGTCAGTGAGTTCGCCATGGTGCCAGCCAGGCACCGTTGTGTCGAGAGAGATGATGCGAAGGCCGCCGACGTCGTAGACGCGGTCCTGTGGTGCTTCCGTCGCCTCGATGTCGAACAGTTCGGCCGAGTAGTGGAGGCGCTCATCATGGTTTCCCATCACCCAGACAACCTGTGCGCCGAGGGACTCTGCGACCGGTTCGACGATGGCCCGAAGACGCCGGTAAGCGTCCGGCTCGCCGAGGTCTGCCAGGTCACCCGTGAAGACGAGTGCTTCTGGCTGGACTCCGGATGCCTGCAACTGTTCGAGCGCGCGCCGGAGGTTCGTCTCTGTCGCAACTGAGCCAAACAGGGGTGCCCCGTCGGCGAGGAAATGCGTGTCGCTGATGTGGGCGATCGTGTGCTGGGGGGCCGGATACTGGCCAAGTTGGGTCACGCGTTCACAATACGGCGGTGACGTATCGCTCGGAAGCCAACGTCCCCTAACCTTGGGGGAACATTCACGCCTTTCTGGGAGGTGGTGCAATCGTGGTGCCCGAACAAACCGACAATCCGTCGAAATCCGAGACGTCTTTGCCCTCGCGGCGGAGCAATCGGCGAGCCGTTCCAGACCAGCGCTCTGTCGAACGATTCGCCGACCAGGGGGCATTCTTCGTCTGGCTCGAGAAGAATCATGCCGATCATCCCGGGATCTGGATGAAGATCTCGAAAAAGGGGGCGTCCGACCCGACGCTCACCTACGCCGAGGCGGTGGATGCCGCCCTCGCATTCGGCTGGGTAGACAGCCAGAAGAACTCCCTCGACGACGAGTATTACCTGCAGGCCTTCACTCAGCGCCGGCCGAGAAGCCTCTGGTCGAAGCGCAACGTCGACCGCGCGACAGCGCTCATCGGCGACGGGACGATGCGTCCCGCAGGGCTCGCCGAGGTGGATTCCGCCAAGGCCGATGGCAGATGGGATCGCGCGTACGCGGGATCCCGCGGAGCCGAGGCTCCCGCGGACTTCCTTGCTGCCCTCGGCCTGAATCCGAAGGCGCGGAGGTTTTACGCGACGCTGAACTCCGCGAATCGATACGCGCTGTATTTTCGAATCCAGACCGCGAAGCGCGAAGACACGCGAGCCAAGCGGATAGCGTCGTTCATCGACATGCTCGAGCGCGGCGAAACCTTCCACTAGCCGCGCCACGGGCGACGGCCTTAGCGAGCTAGGGCACGACACGTCGCTTGATCCAGCCTCGATCTCGCTCGACGACCCGATCGTCGAGTTCGAGCTGGCCGAGCAGTGCCTGCACCTGCGCAACCGACATGCCAGCGCGAGCGGCGATGTCGGATGACGTGCGCGGAGCCGTGACGCTGAGAGCGTCGAATAGTCGCACGTGATCCGGGTCCTGCGGGCCCTCCGTCGCGTCGCCTTCGGCCGTCCCGGGCGCTCTCCCCGCCTCGCCGCTGAGGCTGCGTCCGAGCAGCCCGTCGGGAATCAACGCCGCCATCTCGGCCGCGTTGGTTACGAGGGTTGCCGTGAGTTCTCGCAGCAGGCGGTGACATCCGGCCGACGCGGCGCTCGTTACGGGCCCGGGAACGGCACCAATGGGCCTGCCGAGCTCGGCCGCATGGTGCGCCGTGTTGAGCGACCCCGATCTCCAACCCGCCTCGAGCACGACGGTCGCCTGGCTTGCCGCCGCGATGAGTCTGTTTCGCTGCAGGAACCTCCATCGGGTGGGAGGTTGCCCGCACGGCAACTCAGACACCACTGCGCCTTCTGCCACGATTCTCGTGAGCAGCGAGTCGTGCCCGCTGGGGTAGAACCGATCGACGCCGCCCGCGAGAAAAGCGACCGTCATCCCCCGGCTGGCGAGAGCGGCGCGGTGTGCCATCCCGTCGATTCCGTAGGCAGCCCCCGAGACGATCGCGAATCCACGATCAACCAGCCCGGCAGAAGCTTCCATGGCCACGTGTTCGCCGTATCCGGTGGCCGCCCGCGCACCGACAAGCGCGATCGACTGCGAAAGGCCAGCCAGCCCAGCGTCCGTTCCACGCACCCACAGGGCGATCGGGGCGTGCAATCCGAGTGCGGTGACGCCTTCCGGCCACCCGGGAGCTCCAGGGATGAGGAGCCTGACGTTGTAGCGCGCTGCCTGGCGAAGAGCAATCATTGCCTGCTCAGACACCAGTCTCGGCTTCCATCTCGCGGTCGCCTTGACGATTTCGGCGCCCAACTCGTCGAGTGGGACATCGTCGACACCAGCAGCCTCAAGCGCCGCAACCCACTGCCTCCTGCCCCATGCGTCGACGACGCCGCCAAGTGCGTTGGCAGCCCCGAGCACAGCGACAACGAGTCCGGCGGCTCGGTCGCCCGGCTCGGCCAAACCCGTCCACGTCGCCCGCGCGAATCGGTCGAGGATCTCATCCCGGTCGAGATCGGCACCCGCAACAGCCCGAACCAGCACTGAGACATCTGCCTCTTTCAGCCCAAACATGGTCATGACGACATCGCCTTTCTGAGGTAGAGCGCGCGCCCGATGTGGTCGGCGCTGGGGATTGCTGCGCCGTCGAGATCAGCCAGCGTCCAGCCGAGGCGCAAGACCCTGTCGTAGCCACGCATCGTGATGCCACCGCGCTCGAGTGCGCGGTCGATGGACGCGGTGGTGGCCGCCCCGAGTCGCGCTGCCGGACCCCGAAGCCAGGCACCCGGAACCTGCGAGTTGAGCGACCACGGTGTTTTCGCTAGCCGGTCACGCGCAGTCGCTCGGGCAGAGGCGACCATCGCCCTGGCATCCGCGGTGCTCAGACGTGTTTGTTCGTCCGCCATCCGAAGCTGGGTGCTCGTGATGCGTTGGACCCGCAGTTGGATGTCGATGCGGTCGAGCAGCGGCCCTGAAATACGCGCGAGGTAACGACGACGTGCAAACGGCGCGCACGTGCATGCCGACTCCTTCGCACCCCATTGACCGCAGGGGCAGGGATTCGCGGCCATGACCAGCTGGAAACTGCCCGGATAGTGCGCGATCGCGTTTGCCCGGTGGATGGTGATCACTCCGGACTCAAGCGGCTGGCGCAGCGCATCCAGGGCGGTCACAGTGAATTCCGGTGCCTCATCGAGAAAGAGAACGCCGTGAGATGCCCTGGCCGCTGCACCCGGTCTGATGACGGCACTTCCCCCGCCGATCAGTGCCGCGGCCGACGCCGTGTGGTGCGGGCTCTCGAACGGCGGACGCGTCGCGAGCGAACTCCCGACCGGCAACCCGCAGAGCGATCGGATCGAGCTGACCTCGATTGCGGCCTCCGGAGGCAGGTCGGGCAACAGCCCGGGCAACCGCGAAGCGAGCATCGTCTTGCCAGCACCCGGCGGCCCGAGCAGGAAGACGTGGTGCCCTCCCGCTGCAGCAGCGATCATCGCGCCGACGGCGTCGTCGTTGCCGATCACGTCGGCCAGGTCGAGGTCATGCAACGCGGGCTCCGCAGGCGCCGGCAGGTAAATGGGGTCGTATACCGGAGGCTCGAACTCGCCGCCGTGCCAAATTGCCGCGTCCAGCAGGGATGCGACGCCGATGACCCTGATGCCCGGCACGAGGGACGCCTCGTCGACGTTGCCCGCTGGCACCATGACGGTTTCGTACCCCGCTCGCGCGACAGCGAGAACCGCGGGCAGGATGCCGGGGATCGGCCTCAGCCGACCATCGAGGCCGAGCTCACCCAGGTGCACAACCCGCTCAATCGACTCCGCCTTGATGGTGCCGGCGGCGGCTAGCGCCGCAACCGCGATTCCGAGGTCGAATCCGGACCCGTGCTTGGGGAGGGAAGCAGGCGAAAGGTTGATCGTGATCTTGTGGCCGGGCAGCGGGCATCCAGCGTTCGTCGCCGCAGCGCGCACCCGATGATTCGCCTCGCCCAGCGCGGCGTCTGGCAGCCCGATGAGGATGAAGGCGGGCAGGCCACTGCCGACGTCTGCCTCAATCTCGACGATGGCTCCGGAGAGCCCCAGCAGGGACACGGCGTGCGTGCGACCGAGGCCCATCACGCAGTCCCGGCCACTAGAACACCCGCCGCAGGTGCTCGATTTCGACCAGGCCGTGGGTCGGCGCGATGATGGCGACGGCATCGATGCGGATGCGCCGATGACTGCCAGGGTGCGCGTCGCACCACGCCGCGGCCAGCCGCCGCAACCGAGCGAGCTTCTGGGTGGTTATCGCCTCGAGCGGATGCCCGAAGGCCACACTCGAGCGCGTCTTGACCTCGACGAAGACGAGTTCATCGCCCTCTGTCGCAATAAGGTCTATCTCACCCTGCGGGCACCGCCAGTTCTGCTCGAGGATTGAGAGCCCCGCTGCCACCAGGTGGTCTGCCGCGAGCTTCTCACCACGCCTGCCTAATTCGTCTTTCGCCGCCATGCAGAAGACTCTGCCGACAGCACGCCGGGTACGGAGGCTGCCATTTCAGATCTGTAAGAAACTCCGCGCACAGCGACCTGTGCGGAAGTGGTGTTGCCCTACCGCGAACCGGCGGGAACCCGGTTCTCAGCCCCGACCATCCACGAAAGCTGCTCGAGCCGCTGGATGATCTGGTGCAGCAGGTCGGCGGAGGTCGGGTCTTCTTCGTCCACCGCGTCGTGCACTCCGCGGATGCGCGACACCGTCGTGTCGAGGCGCACGGTGATCAGGTCGATCGTCTCGGTCGTGAGCACCTCACCGTTCGGATACTCCGGCAACGATGTCGTCGCGGCGACGGTGTCGCTGCGCCCGTCGACATCGGCATGCAGCGCGCGCAGTCGTTCCGCGATCTCGTCGCTGAACTCGCGCGACGCCTCGACGATCTCGTCGAGCTGCAGGTGCAGGTCGCGGAAGTTCTTGCCGACCACGTTCCAGTGCGCCTGCTTGCCCTGGAGACCCAGCTCAACCAGGTCAACGAGCACGGACTGCATGGACTTCGTCAGCTTGGCCGACGCCTTGAAGCCTTTTTCGGCATTCTGTCGGTTGGTGAGTCGTGCACCGGAGTCTGCCGGCGCGTGGACATCTCGCTTGATCGTGTCAGTCATCTCTCCAGCGTGCCACAGCACTGGACGAAACAAACGGGGTTGCGCTGGAGCAGAAAACTACTCGTCGAGCGCGAGTTCCTTCGGCAGTTCGAGCTCTTTCGCAGAGAGCTCTTCGACGTTCACGTCTTTGAAGGTCAGCACGCGTACCGACTTCACGAAACGATCGGAGCGGTAGACATCCCACACCCAGACGTCGTTCATGGTGAGCTCGAAGTAGAAGTCGTGCTCGGTGTCCTGGCGCACGAGGGTTACCTCGTTCGCGAGGTAGAACCGGCGCTCTGTCTCGACCACGTAGCGGAACTGCGACACAACATCGCGGTACTCCCGATACAGGGCGAGCTCGACCTCGCGGTCGTAGTCTTCGAATTCGTCTTCTTCCATGCTGGCTTCAGTCTACGGTCTCGATGAGTTCACGGCTCTCGGTGCGCGCGTGCAGCCAGGTCTTTCTGTGGAGCGTCGACGGACCGAGAGAGTCGATGGCCGCGTAGTGGTCGGCGGAGCCGTACCCCTTGTTCCCTGACCAGCCGTAGCCCGGGTAGAGGGCATCCGCCTCGATCATGAGCCGATCCCTGTGCACCTTTGCGACGACGGATGCCGCGGCGACGGATGCGCAATCGCGGTCGGCCTTGATCCGCGTCTGGACGCGCAGAGGCGTCCGCATCACCGGGGTCAGCCAGTCGAACGAGCCATCCAGCAGCAGGACGCTTTCGGTGATGGATGCTCCCAGCTCGTGCAATTGCACGAGGGCCCGCTTTCCCGCGAGCCCGAGGCAGGCCATGATGCCGAGCGTGTCGACCTCGTCGGCACTCGCGAGCCCGACGGCCGAGAATCGTGCCCATCCGGCGGCGAGGGGCGCAAGCTCCTCCCGACGCTTCTCGCTGAGCATCTTCGAGTCGCGGAGTCCGGTCGGATGCGTGCCAACCAGTCGATCGACAACGCAGAGCCCCACGGCGACGGGGCCGGCTATCGCACCCCGCCCGACCTCATCGCAGCCGATCACGAATCGCGCGCCAGCCTCGTGAAGTTCGGCCTCGACATCCATCGTTGGATCTGCAACGGCCATCATCAGTGCTCTTTTGCGTCCACGTTCTTGAAGACGTCCGGGTAGTCGTTCAGGTATGCCCAGTGGCTCGTCGGCCAGCTGACCAGCATCGCGCGCCCCGTCACCGCCGAAATCGGCACGAACGGCGAAAGGTCGTGGATCGACTCGTGATAGGCGGAGTCTGCCGAGTCGTTGCGGTTGTCACCCATGACCCAGAGCTCCCCCTTCGGCACGGTGATGCTGAACTGGTACTTGTCGGAGGGGTCTCCCGCCGGCACGTTGATGTACGGCTCGGTGATCGGAACGCCGTTGACCGTGAGCTTTCCGGTGGAGCTGCAGCAGGCCACGTGATCGCCCGGTAGCCCGATCACGCGCTTGATCAGGTGATCGTTGTCATCCGGCGCCGCGAGACCGATGAAAGCCAGCGTGTCGGTCACCCACGAATCCGGCTGTGAGATGCCGTGCTCAGACGGCAGCCATCCTCCCGGGTCGGTGAAAACGACGACATCGCCGTGCTTCAGCGGCGTAAGCCCCGGGGTCAGGAGGCTGACGATGACACGGTCGTTGACCTCAAGTGTGTTCGTCATCGACGGCGACGGGATATAGAACGACCGGATGAAAAAGGTCTTGATGATGAACGAGATGAGAAGAGCGGCAAGGAAGATGAACAGGATGTCGCGGGCGAAGAGCGCGACGCTTCGCCCCCGGCTGCGGGGCGCGCGGCCACCCGGTCGACCCGACTCGGATTCAGGGCTCGGCTCCTGCTCGCCAGCATCAGGCCGAGCAGCTGCGGCCACAGTCCCCGCGGGCACTGTTTGTATTTCGTTCGTCATGCCGCATTTCCGTTGGAGGCGATTTGTGTCGTTAAAGCCCTGAGCTCCCGACCAAGTGTAAAGGTCGGGAGCTCAGAGTCAGGTCGTAAAGGGGTGCGCGTACTACTAGCCGCGCTTTTCCTTGATCTTCGCCTTCTTGCCGCGGAGGTCGCGCAGGTAGTAGAGCTTGGCGCGACGCACGTCGCCGCGGGTGACGACCTCGATGTGGTCGATCACCGGGGAGTGCACCGGGAAGGTGCGCTCGACGCCAACCTGGAAGCTGACCTTGCGAACCGTGAAGGTCTCACGGACGCTGTCGCCCTGGCGACCGATGACGACGCCCTGGAACACCTGGATACGCGAGCGCGTACCTTCAACGATGTTGACGTGCACCTTGACGGTGTCGCCGGCGCGGAAGTCGGGGATGTCCGAACGGAGGGATGCTGCATCCACTTCGGATAGGAGGTGGCTCATGGCAATTCGCTCTCTGTAACCGCCACAGGTCGATTACGGTCTTAGTTGTAAGAAAATGGATGTGCGTGCTCGTCGACAAGAGTCTTGTGGAACAGAGACTTGCAGAACAGAGACTTGTAAACCAGCACGTGATCTATACGCGGCGGGCAACATACCCGACGCGAGGACTCCCCTGAGGCAGAGCCGGAACACGGCACAAGGGGTAATTCTGCCACAAAGACGAGAAAGCCGCGAACGCTATGAGTGATCCTACGGATCTGAGCGAACTCCAGCCTCACGTGCGCACCGAACCGGTGCAGCAACGGAGCACGCAGCGGGTGACACTCCTGCTCGATGCGGCGGCGGCTCTCATCGACGAAACCGGCATCGACGGCCTCACGACGAGCGAGGTCGCGGCCCGGGCCGAGTCATCCGTCGGTGTCGTCTATCGCTACTTTCCGAACATCCAGTCGCTCCTGCGAGCGCTCGCCGCCCGCAACATGCAGCGGTTCACGGAGTCGATTTTCAACACGATCGGTTCGGACTCGCTCGAGTGGCGCCAGACTCTGGATGTCGCGATCGACGCATTCATCGAATTCAACCGCACCGAACCCGGCTTTCGCTCGCTGCGCTTCGGCGACATCATCGACGACCGCTTCCTCGAGCCCGAATTCAGCAACAACGGAGTACTTTCGCGGGCATTTGTGGGGTTGCTCGCCGAAAAATACGGCTTCCAACCCGATGAGAAGATACTCTTCGACCTCGAGGTGGTGGTCGAGGTCACGGATGCGCTGCTGCAGCGTGCCTTCATTGCAGATAAGCAGGGTGACCCGTCATTCATCGCGGCGGCGCGTACGATCGCCAACGACTATCTCAGGGACCATTCAGAACTACCGGAAGCCTCATGATCGAAATACGCACCCCCGCCGAAGTTGACGAGATGCGCGCTGCTGGCGAGTTCGTCGCGAGCGTCGTCTCTGCCACGGCTGCCGCGTCAGCCGTGGGGGTCAACCTCCTCACGCTCGACAAGCTGGCGGGAGACATGATCCGTAAGCGCGGTGCTGTGAGCAGCTACGTGGACTACCACCCGTCGTTCGGGGCATCGCCGTTCGGCAAATACATCTGCCTGTCAGTCAATGACGCTGCGCTGCACGGCCTGCCGCACGACTATCGGCTGCAGGATGGCGACGTGCTCTCGCTCGACTTCGCCGCTTCGGTCGACGGTTGGGTTGCCGACTCAGCCGTCACCGTGATCGTCGGAACGCCGCGAGACGAGGATGCCCGGCTGGTCGAAACCACGAGCAGCGCGCTCGACGCAGCCATCGCCGCCGCTCGCCCGGGGAACAGGATGGGCGACATCTCTGCCGCGATCGGCGCAGTCGCCCACGCGGCCGGACTTTCGGTCAATCTCGAATTCGGCGGCCACGGCGTCGGCCACACGATGCACGGTGATCCTCACGTGCCGAACGACGGCCGTCCCCATCGCGGTTTGCCGCTGCGGGCCGGGCTCGTGTTCGCCATCGAGCCGTGGTTCATGCTCGGCACCGATCGCATCTTCACCGACCGGGATGGGTGGACTCTCCGAAGCGCGGACGGCTCGCGTGCCGCACACTTCGAGCACACCATCGCGATCACCGATGGTGACGCGCTCGTCCTGACCAGCCGACGATAACTGGTCGAGTCCGGCCGCCGGCCGCCTCTATTCGACTACGGCCGCAGTGATCGTGCCGAGGCCGAGAGCCGCCAGGATCCCGCCGGAGATACGTTCGAGCATCCTCGTCACCCGCGGCCTCTTCAACCACGCGTTGGCGCGGGCAGCGACAACGCTGACGCTGGCGAGGTAGACCATCGAGATCACCGCATCCGTTGCGCCGAGCACCATGGTGAGAGCGAAGCGGTCGCCGTGAGCCGGCAGGAACTGCGGAACGATCGCGAGGAAGAACAGTCCGACTTTCGGGTTCAGGCAGCACGAGAGGAGGCCGGCGCCAAACGCGCCAATGGCTCCACCGCGGGGGCGCTTCACCGCGCGCTCGACCTCCGCCGCGTCATCGTCTGCCAACGCATCCGCCGAGGCTCGCGCACGACGCGCCTGCCAGAAGGCCCGGATGCCGAGGAAGAGGAGGTAGGCACCGCCAAGGATCTTGACAACACGGTACGCATCGGCCGACTGCTCGAGGAGCGCGGCGAGTCCGATGCCGACGAGCGCTGCCCAAATGAGCGAACCGAGTGAACTGCCGGCCGCCGACGCAAGCCCGGTACGGACACGAAGCAGACTGTAGCGGAGGGTCAGGAACGTGTCGGGACCAGGCGTGAGCGCGAGCACAACGCAAAGCCCACAGAACGCGAGGTAGGCCGCGACGCTCACGGCAGCAGGTCCGGTCGTACGCGCTGCGTGCGCTCGAGTTGCTGCTCCCGACGCCAGCTTGCGATGGCGCCGTGGTTCCCGCCGAGCAGCACGGGAGGTACTTCCCGGCCCCGCCACACCGAAGGCTTCGTGAAGCTCGGGTACTCGAGCAGGCCATCCTCGTGGCTCTCCTCGTTGAGGCTCTCAGGATTGCCGACCATGCCGGGAATCAGGCGACCGATCGCCTCGATCATCGCCATTGCGGCGACCTCTCCGCCGTTCAGGACATAGTCGCCGAGGCTGATCTCCCTGACATTCGCGCGTGTCGCGGTGTCGTCGATGACGCGCTGGTCGATGCCTTCGTACCGGCCGCAGCCGAACACCAGGTGGGATGCCGTGGCAAGCTCGCGCGCGGTCGCCTGCGTGAAGCGCTCACCGGCCGGGGACGGGAAGATGACGGTCGCCGACGACGTCGGCTCCTGTTGGGCGACGCCACCCGCTGCCAGGATGTCGTCGAACGCTTCGCCCCACGGCTCCGGCTTCATGACCATGCCGGCTCCCCCGCCGTACGGTGTGTCGTCGACTGTGCGATGACGGTCGTGAGTGTATTCGCGCAGGTCATGGACACCGAGCTCGATGAGGCCGGACTGCCGCGCCCTGCCCAGAAGCGATACGTCGAGCACGGAGAAGAACTCCGGGAAGATCGTCACGATGTCGATGCGCACGGTTCATGTTATGGCGTGCATTCCATTCCCTCACAGGCGGAGATCGCCGCTCTCGGCGCACAGATCTGCCATGTGCACGTCGGTCCCGTCGCCGCGCGAACCACGATTGCGCAATGACGACTCGATTGCACTCCCCCACGAAAACACCGAAATACCGCTCCCGCCTCCCTCGCTGGCTCACAGCGACGATCATCGCGACGCTCAGCGCCTGCGGTGTCCTGAGCGCCAGCCCTGCCTTCGCTGGCACCGCCTCCCACGCATATGGCTACACGTGGTCCGGTGACGGTGCCTCCTTCATCGGCAGCTACAGCGTCAACGGGTACCTCGCGTACTGCGACAAGGTTGCGGCCCTCCCCGGCACGCACTTTGGCTACAACAAACCAAACTGGGCGCCGTCAACCGGGTGGTCGACGGCCACCAAGGCCAAACTCGCGTACCTCATGCGGGAGTACGGCACATCGAAGAACAACACGACCGCCGCGGCGGTCGGGCTGAATATCTGGCGCCTGACCGGTATGAACGGGCACACCGACAGCTACTACGCCGCGCGAGCAGGCAAGAGCAGCGCCGCGGTGATTGCCACGGCAAATTCGCAGCGTACTGCGATGAACAGCGCGGCGACCACGGCAGCGAGGGCCTCGACCAGGGTGACCATCGCGGCCGGAAAAACGACAGGTACCGTCACATCCACTCTCCAGGTCAACAAGCTTGCCGGCTGGGCGACCGTGTCTGGCAAACACAGCGGAACCATGAAGCTGAGCGGCGCGGTCTTCGCCGATACCGGCATCGCGACGCGAACAGTCACCAACGGCACGAGCTATCCGATCAAGGCCACGGTTACCGCGGGCAGCTTCGCCGTCAAGGCCACGGTCACCTTCTCGAAACTCCCGTTCGGAGCCACGGTGGGCGTTATGACATCCACCACCGCAGGGCGACAGTCGCTTCTCGTCGCCGGCGAACGCGATGCGACGGCCTCGGGAGCCACGGCGGCCGCTGTGACCGGAACCGTGCGCATCCCGTTTGCAATCTCGATCGCCACCACGGCATCCATCCCTTCGACGCAGCCGGGAGCCAGTCTCACTGACAGGCTCGACGTCACAGTGAAGGCGACCGGCGCCAATCCGGCAGCACAGTGGCAGACCGACGGCGCGACGCCGACGCCCGGGCCGATCCCAGTAACGATTCGCTCCCGACTCTGGGGGCCATTCGACGCACCGCCAGCCGAGGCCGATGCGCCCCCGGCCGATGCAAGCCCGCTGTGCGAGGTGACCCGCGTGGTCACGGCGAAGGGGTCATACAAGTCCGGAGCGTGCACCGCAACAGCGCCCGGTACTACGTGTGGACGGCGTCCGTCGATCCGAACGATTCTCCGGAGAGCGTCCGCGACCAGGTCAGCGCGTTCCAGTCCCGGTACGGCGAGAAACCCGAGACGACCCTTATTGCATGGCTGCCGACAGCGACGACGCTCGCGAGCGCGGCGGTCGCCCCGAGTGGCACCTGCGTGTCCGACACCATTACGATCAGCCACAGCCAGCCCGGCGGTGCGCTGTCGGTCGTTTCGCACCTCTGGGGGCCGTTCAGGAGCGCACCAGCAGTCGGTGAGACCATCGATGCGAAGAACGCGCCACTCGTCGGCAGCCGTTCGACTACGACGGCGGGCGACGGCAAGTTCACGACAGACTGCATCACCATCTCGCGGGCTGGATACTACGTGTGGACATACGAGTCGGCCGCAACCACGACCACGCCGGCGTTCGGCAGCACCCAGGTGTTCGCCGGGGAGACGACGCTCGTGCGGTGGCAGCCGGCCGCAACGACGGTGGTCTCCGCGAGCACCGCAACCAAGGGCACCTGTGTGTCCGACAGGATCACGCTCACCGGGATGCCGCCGGGAGGAGCCGTGGATGTCGTGTCGGAGGTGTGGGGACCGTTCAAGACCCCGCCCGCGCCCGGCACCACGATCGACACCGGGGTTGCGAAGCTCGAGAGCCTGGCCACCATACGGGCGAAGGCCAACGGTGTCATCACGACGCCGTGTCGGCCGCTGAAGTCGATCGGCTACTACGTCTACACCTATCGTTCGGCGGGAGCGGGAGCGATCGCTCCGTTCGCCTCGAGCCAGGTCTTCGCTGACGAAACTGTCGAGGTGAAACCTGCGCCCATCGGCCTGGCCTATACCGGCAGTTCGCTTGGCTCGGGAGAGATCGCCCTGGTTGGGATTGTCATCGCCGGAGGCGGGGCACTGCTCGGGGCGGCCACCTGGCGGCGGCGGCGCGGCTCGCGATCGAGCTCGCGCGCGAACTCGCCTAAGCGACGCGAGCTATGAGGCCGCGCCGGGGGTCGTACCTGCGGCGGCGTCGGGGGTCGGGCCACCGGTCGCGTCGCCTGCGGCGTCATCCACGGCATCATCCACAGCGTCGTCCGGCAACTGCTCGAACAGCCCGGGTGGAGGCGTGACGGTGATGGTGCCGGCCGCGATGTCGACGCTCGGCACGATCGCCTTGACGAACGGCACGAGCACGTCGCCCGCGTCCGTCTTGACCGTGAGCAGATCCTGGGCGGGCAGGTGATCGACCTGCGAGATCGAGCCGACCTTCACACCGTCGCGAACGACAGAAAGGCCGATGAGCTGATGGTCATACCAGGCATCCTCTTCCTCGGGAAGCTCGCTCGAATCCTGGTCGACCCAGAGGATCGCCTTGACGAGCGACTCGGCGACAGTGCGGTCGGGGACATCCTTGAAGAACCCGACAGCGTGCGTGTTGTACCAGCGCAGTTCGACGAGTTCGAGGGTCTTGCCGTGCCACGGGGACGCGCTCGGAACCTGGAGCGTGAACACCGCACCCGGAACGAATCGACGAGCGGGGTCATCCGTGTAAAGCTCGAGCTTCAGGGCGCCCTTCAGGCCATGAGCCTTCACCAGGCGTCCGACGCGCAGCTGCGTGCGTTCGGTGCGGTGGGAGCTTGCGGAGGCCACCGTTAGAAGTCGGTGTCGACCACGTCGACACGCACGCGCTTGCCATCAGCGAGAGCCGTGACGAGCGTGCGGAGAGCCTTGGCGGTGCGACCGGCGCGACCGATCACGCGACCGAGGTCCTCGGGGTGAACACGCACCTCGAGGACCTCGCCGCGTGGCGAATTCTTTGCTGCTACCTGCACCTCGTCCGGGTGATCGACGATCCCCTTGACCAGGTGTTCGAGAGCTTGAGCGAGCACTACTTACGCCTCAGTGGTCTCGGCGGCGGGCGTCTCGTCTGCGACGGTCGCCTCAGCTGCGATCTCGTCGTCGGCGGGGACGTCTGCTGCTGCAGCCGGAGCGTCGCTGTTGTCAACCTGCTCAGGAGTCTCGAGCGTCGTGGTGGTCGACTCCTCGGCCTCTTCTGCAGCAACCTGCGAAGCCTCGGCGTCGGCCTCAGCTGCGGACTGCGCCTCCGCGGGAGCGGCGGCCGGAACCGGCTCGGGAGCCTTCTCAGCCTTCGGCTTCAGCACAGGCTTCTTCTTGTCGTCTGCGACGAACTCGACCTTGGCTTCCTTGGTCCTGACCGTCGAGACAGCGTTCTTGTCACCCTTGAACTTGCCCCAGTCGCCCGTGAGCTTCAGGATGGCCTCAACCTGCGGCGACGGCTGGGCGCCAACGCCGAGCCAGTACAACGCGCGCTCGGACTGGACCTCGATGAACGAGGGCTCCTCAGTCGGGTGATACTTGCCGATCTCTTCGATGACACGACCGTCGCGCTTGGTGCGCGAGTCGGCAACGACGATGCGGTAATACGGCGCGCGGATCTTGCCCAGGCGCTTCAAACGAATTTTGACAGCCACAATTCTCCTGAATTACGTGTATAGGTGGCGAACTGGTAGCCGTGGGCGTGGGGCACACTCGGCGACAAAAGCTCTAAAGGTTCTTGTCACGCGCCTGATTAGAGGGTCGGGCGGGACAGGACTCGACTAGCTATTCTGCCAGACTTTCCGGCAGAGCGGGTACCGGCCTTGCGCGACGACGACTGAGGCCGACTCCGACGAGGCAGAGGATCCCGCCGACAATCGCAAACGGCACCGGAATCTCGTTGAATACCAGCAGCCCGAAAATGATGGCGAGCGGCGGCACGATGTAGGTCGAAACCCCCAACTGCCCGGCCGGCACTCGCGACAGGGCGTACGCCCACGTACTGAAGGCGACCGCTGTCGGGATGGCGCCGAGGTAGACGACTCCGAGGACACCGCTGGCCGGCGCGTGCGGCAGTTGCGCGATCAGGTCGCCAGAAAACGGAAGACACACGACGAGCCCGACCGCGCATCCGAGCCACGTCACCTGGGCCGCAGGCAGCCTGCGGAGAGCAGGTTTCTGAAACAGGACGCCGACCGCATACGCGACCGCGGCGAGCAGGCAGAACAGCACGCCCGCCCCATCACTGAGGCTTCCGCCGGACGCGACACCGATGAGAACGGCGCCGACGAGCGCAACCCCTGCTCCGATTGCGAGCCACTTCGGGAAGCCCTCGCGCAGGAAGACCGCCCCGCCGATGGCAATCAGGATGGGCGCGAAATTGACGAGCATGGCCGTCGTCCCGGCGTCGAGCGTGTGCTCCGCGATATTGAGTGCGACGTTGTAACCGCCGAACCAGACCGCACCATAGACGGCGATGTAGATCCACTCCCGGGCTGTTGGTCGCATCCAACGCCTGCCCGCAAGGACGACGACGCCGAGCACCACCGTGCCGACCAGCAGCCGTCCGAGTGCGAGCGCTCCCCCGCTGAAATACGGGGCCGTTCCCCTGATCACGATGAACGCGCTTGCCCAGGCGAGCACGGTGATCACGATTGCGATGAGGACCCGCGGGGTGAGCACGCGCGTCGTGGCGTCGCGAACCAGAGGTGTAGCAGGGGTGGTCGGAGTGGTCATCCGTTCACGCTACGCGTCGCCGACGACCCACCGTCTGGCGGAAAACGAGCATGGCGTTTCCCGCACGAAGGTTGGCGGTAGTTGACGCGTGAAGCAGGCGAAAGGCGCTCCAACGTCAGCCGTTCGCGGCGTCGCGCCACGCGACCCAGCGGCGCACCGCCGCCAGGTCGTAGTCAGGCCCGCTGATGCCGAGGGTAAAGAGGGTGGTGCCAATTTCCCGCAGCTCGTCGGCCTCAGCTTCCGTGCGCCCCCTGATCTCCGTCGAGATCTCGATCTCACCGGTGTCGCGTCCGACGCGCTCCCCGTGCTGCGCGAGGATGCCGAGCTTGCGCTTCAGCGTCTCTCCGTCGGAGAAGCTGTGCCAGATGTCCGCGTGCTTCGCGACGAGCCTCAGTGTCTTCTGCTCACCGCCGCCGCCGATCAGGACCGGGATGTGACGCGTCGGTGGAGGGTTCAGCTTCGACCAGCGCGCCTCGATTCGCGGAAGGCTCTCGGCAAGCGCGTCAAGGCGCTGCCCGACGGTGCCGAAGTCATAGCCGTACTCGTCGTAGTCGCGCTCGAACCAGCCGGATCCTGTGCCGAAGATGAATCGCCCACCCGAAATGTGGTCGATCGTGCGAGCCATATCTGCCTGCAGGTCGGCGTTGCGATAGCTGTTGCAGTTGACCAGGGCACCGAGCTCGACGCGACTGGTCTGCTCTGCGATCGCCGCCAGCATCGTCCACGACTCGTAGTGCAGTCCGTCCCGCTCACCGCTCAGCGGAAAGAAGTGGTCCCAGTTGAAGACAATGTCGACACCGAGGTCTTCGAGTTGCTGGACCGTGTCACGGATGGTGGGATACAACGCGTGCTGGGGCGCGACCTGCACGCCCAGCCTGATCTTGCGGGAAGAAGCAGAAGTCATGCTTCCAGCCTATTCGTGCCGCGATGGGCCTCTCACCGACCGAGGAACTTCTGCAGCGACGCGAGCTCTTCCTCGCTCGGAGCGCCCTTGCCGCCCGCACCAGCACCGCCACCGAGCCCGAAGCCCGAGCCGGATGCGACCGGCTTCGCTGCCTCACCGGCCGCGATCGCGGCATTCTCGGCGGCGCGCTTGGCCGGGTTGCCAGACTTCGAGCCTTTCTTCTGCGGCGGCTGGCGCTTCTTGCCGCCAAATCCGGCGCCCGGGATCGGGCCCATGCCGGGAACCTGCGGAACACCGCCCTTCGCAACCGTCTTCATCATCTTCGCAGCCTGCTCGAAGCGGTTGACGAGCGAGTTGACCTCGGTGACCGTCGTACCGGAGCCCTTCGCGATGCGAAGGCGGCGGGATCCGTTCAATACCTTGGGATTGCGGCGCTCCGCGATCGTCATCGAGTAGATGATCGCCTCAGTGCGCCCGATCTCGCTCTCGTCGAAATTCTCGAGCTGCTGGCGCATGCCTCGCGCACCGGGAAGCATCCCGAGCATGCTCTTGATCGAGCCCATGTTCTTCAGTTGCTGCATCTGGGCGAGGAAGTCTTCGAGCGTGAAGGTGTTCGTCGCGAACTTCTCCGCGGTCTTTCGCGCCTCCTCTTCGTCGAAGTTCTTCTGGGCCTGCTCGATGAGCGAGAGGATGTCGCCGAGGTCGAGGATGCGGCTGGCCATGCGATCCGGATAGAACGGCTCGAAATCATCCAGTCCCTCCCCCGTCGACGCAAAGATGATCGGACGCCCGGTCACGGATGCGACGGACAGCGCGGCACCACCGCGCGCGTCACCGTCGAGCTTGGAAAGCACGACACCGGTGAAGTCGACTCCGTCCTGGAATGCCTTGGCCGTGGTGACGGCGTCCTGCCCGATCATCGAGTCGAGGACGAACAGCACTTCGTCCGGATCGACGGCCTTGCGGATGTCCGAGGCCTGCTTCATGAGTTCGGCGTCGACACCGAGACGCCCGGCCGT
>DASYEE010000121.1:0-13563 GCA_036499165.1 Galbitalea sp.
AACCGGTGAGCTACTCAGAGAACTCACCATCGACCCCACCCGCGACTACCAAGCAAGACCCCAAAAATGAACGATGTCCCGAGTCATCAATGAACGATGACCCGAGACATCACATTGGCGGTACCGGTGGGATTTGAACCCACGGTGGGCTCTCACCCACACAACTTTTCGAGAGTTGCACCTTCGGCCGCTCGGACACGGTACCGCGGACGAGTTTACAACACCCCGAGCGGCCGCAGCGCCGCTCTCGAGCATGAGGGATGTTCACCCCTATGCTTGCCGCATGAGCCGTGGCCGACGCATCGCCCTCGCGATCGCCATCCCGCTTGTCGTCCTGGTCGCTGCCGGTGTCTCGGCCTCCGCAATCACGCTGTCGGCCAGTACCAACGCCATCATCGTCACAACCGACGCGAAGCCGTTCAGCTGCGCGAATCAGGGCGATGTGACGACGTTGCGCTCTCAGGGCCGCTACATCGCAGGCGTCAATTTGAACAAGGATCTCGATTGCGACCTGCACATCCGCATTCACAACGACGGCGACATCCCCGTCGAAATCGACTCAATCCGATTCCCGAGCATGGGCTATTACGGCCGGTACGCCTACTTCGACATCATCGCCGGACAGCCATCGCGAGGGGCTGAGGATGCAGTCGGGATCCCGACCGACCCGATAGAGATCGACGGGGGCGGCGCGTACATCCTGCACGTGCATGTTCGTCTCGACAAGTGCGCTCGCAACTCCCCGGGAGGCGCGGGCAGCTGGGACAACGAGCCGGCGCTCGGCGTGCGCATCCTCGGCGTCCGGGAAGAAGTGAAACCGACCGACGTGCACCTGGCGTTCGTGGCGACGAAGTACCAGTCGCCCAAATCCTGTGACTCGAGCGATGTGCCGAACAGCCGGTACGACAGCCAGTGAACCTGCCGGTTATCCACAACGTCCGCGACGCGCGACAAGGATGACGGCGGCCGCGCTTAGTCTTTCTGCATGGCTCGCACCGCATCCTCGTTCCGCTGCACGGAATGCGGGTGGACGAGCATCAAGTGGGTCGGCCGCTGCGGCGAATGCCAGTCGTGGGGCACCGTGCTCGACAACGCCGAGAACGCGGCGTCGGCTCGCGCGGTCGTCCCGATCCGGATCAGCGCCGGCCGCATCGCGCGCCCGATCACCGAGTTCGTTGCCGACGAGGTCACGCACTGGCCGAGCGGCATCGCCGAGTTCGATCGGGTACTCGGCGGCGGGATCGTGCCGGGCGCGGCCATCCTGCTGAGCGGCGAGCCCGGCGTCGGCAAGTCGACCTTGCTGCTCGAGGTCGCATCGCGCGCCGCCGCGGGCGGAATGCGAGTGCTGTACGTCAGCGCCGAGGAGTCGGTCAGCCAGGTGCGCATGCGAGCCGCGCGAACCGGCGCGCTACAGCCATCCCTGTTTCTGGCTGCCGAGGTCGATCTCGCGGTCATCCTCGGCCAGATCGAGCAGATCGACCCGCAGCTGGTCATCGTCGACTCCGTGCAGACGGTCGCGTCATCGCAGAGCGAGGGCCTCGCCGGCGGCCCCTCCCAGGTACGGGAGGTCGCATCCACGCTCATCCGGGTCGCCAAAGACCGCAACCTGCCCGTGCTGCTCGTTGGTCACGTCACCAAAGACGGCACGATTGCGGGCCCACGACTGCTTGAACACCTTGTGGATGTCGTCTGCCAGTTCGAGGGCGACCGCCAAACTTCGCTGCGATTCGTGCGGGCGCTCAAGAACCGCTTCGGCCCAACGGATGAGGTCGGCTGCTTCGAGATGACCGGCGATGGCATCGCCGAGGTCGCCGATCCAAGCGGGCTGTTCCTCTCGCACGCCCGCACACCCGTCAGCGGCACCTGCGTCACGATCGCGATCGAAGGCCGCCGCGCGCTGCCGGTCGAGGTGCAGGCGCTGATCGTCGCATCCAGTGCGCCCCAGCCCCGTCGTGTGGTCAACGGGGTGGACGGTTCACGGGTCGCGATGCTGCTTGCCGTTCTCGAGCGCAGGGCCGGATTCAAGCTCGCCCAGTCGGATGTCTACGTGTCGACCGTGGGCGGCATCCGTGTCGCGGAGCCCGGCGCCGACCTCGCCATCGCGCTCGCCATCGCGAGCGCCTTCCGCGACAAGGCCCTCCCCGTGACCCTCGCCGCCGTCGGTGAGATCAGCCTGGCCGGAGAGATCCGGCAGGCGACATCCACCAAGCAGCGCGTGGCCGAGGCCCAGCGCCTCGGCTTCAGCAGCGTGCTCGACTCCGGCGCCCTCCACCTGCGCGAGGCGGTCCGCCTGGCCTTCGCCCGCTCCACCCCCGACCTGGTCGCCGTCCCCGAGTTCTAGCTAGCGCCGCGCGCCGCCGCTCGCCGCCGCGCGCCGCCGCTCGCCGCCCGCCGCCGCTGAGTTTCCCCAAATGGTCGCTATTCCGGCGTGAGAACAGCCATTCGGGGCGAGTCAGTGCTTTGATGCGACGGGTGTCTCGTAGTGACATCGTTTGCGATCAGTAGCCGAGTTTCCCCAAAGGGTCGTCACCTGAGCGGCAGACCGACCAGATGGGGAGACTCAGTGGGCGGGCGAGCAAGAATGGGGAGGCCTGTGGAGAGAGCCAGCGCGGTGAGTTGACGGCACACCACCATGTGGTGATGCGACCTCCGCGAAGCCTCCCACCCAAACTTGCAGTAACGCCCTTCAGCACCACGACGGCACGGAATGCAGGAGTGACCCGCGGGAGAACTCGCAGCTCCGATCTCGTGACACCGTTCCACGGCGTGCGTGCGCACCGGATCAGGCACATCTTGGATGCGGCTGGCGCATACGCCGCTGTGATGCCAGCGGGGCGGTTCTTCAGTCACGTGACTGCGGCGAGACTCCACGGATTCAGGATGCCGGAGGGCTATCGCGAGCACGACCTTCACGTGACCGCCGTCGCCCCCGCAAATGCACCGCGTGGACGCGGCATCGCGGGGCATCAAGTGAACGAGAGACCGACGCTGCAGCTCATCCACGGTCTGCCGGTGACCGATCCGATCACCACCTGGCTCGACTGCGCGGCGGTGTTGGGTGTAGATGAGCACATCGAGATGGCGGACGGGCTGGTATGCCGCAAAAACCCCATCACCACTGTCGACGAACTACAGGATGCGGTTGCCCGGTCACCTCGGAGGCGAGGGCTGAGATCCCTTCGCACAGCACTAATGGATGTTCGAGCCGGGACCGACTCGCCGCGAGAAACTCAACTCCGACTGATGGTCGTCCGAGCGGGCTTCCCCGAGCCTGAGGTAAATGGGGAGATCAGGAACGCACGAGGAGAACCCATTGCCCACGGCGACCTTGTCTTCCGCGAGTATCGCACCATTCAGGAATACGACGGCCGCCAGCATGCCGAAGATCCTTGGCAGTTTGGTATCGACATCCGGCGGCTCGACGATCTCATGGAGGAAAACTGGCGCGTGATCCGAGTCGACAAAGACCTCATTTCGCACCCGGCCATCCTCTTCCGCAAGCTCACGGCAGCCCTCCAGTCCCGGGGCTGGAAGCCAAAATTACCCTGAGCTTCCCCATCTGGTCGCTAAGACTGCGTCACAACAGCCATTTCGGGAAACTCAGCAAGCAGCACCGTCAACCGCGCGGCAGCTGCAGTGCCGCGATGACGTCCGCGGGATCCGCCTGCATCGAGTTCGGCCCTGCGACGTCGAACCAGACAGCCTCGAGCACACCCTCGTTCTGCTGCAGGAAGTCGAGCAGGGTCGCGGCGTCGTAGATGGCAGAAGGCGGATCGGACTCGTCGGGGATCATCGCGCTCAGCGAGGCATCGGATGAGAACAACAGCAGCATGTACTTGTCCGCATCCCCGCGACGGAAGACGCGCACCTGCGGCGGCCCGTCGATGGGGAGCAACGGCACCACGACACCGTCGTTGCGCAACGCGAGGGCGACTGCGACGGCATCCTCTTTTTCGAGGGCCGCGGCGAGAGAGACGAAGTTGGCTGGCTGCTGGTTCACCATGACTGCGACGCTACTTCAGAATGAACTGCCGCGACTTCGCGGAGGCGACACCGTTGACCGTCACGCCCAGGTGGTAGCTGGCGCCATTCGCGATCACCTTCGGCCGGGTCGTGCTCTTGCAGGTCGCAGGGTCTGAGCGGGTGCGATCCCAGGGGAACGGCGTGCTCTGCACCGGCGTGCCCGGCTGGAGCGTCACGGTGTCAGCGACCGGATTCGTCTGGCAGTCCTTCGACGACCAGATCTTCTCCGTGCCGCTCGTGATCGTGTATTCCTGAACATCGGTGCCGACCTTGAACGTACACGCCGCCGCGCCGTTGTTGGTGATCGTCAGCGAGAGCTTCGGCTCGACCCCGGCGGCGTACGTCACGGCGTCGGTTACGGCCTCGACATCCAGCGCGGCGGGCTTGCAGGTGGTGACCGCGGGCGTCGATGACGTCGTGCTCGCGGGCTTCGGGGTGTTGGACGGCGCCGCTTTCGGCGACCCACCGGGCCGGACGATCAACAGGATGATGATCAGGATGACCACAAGCACGCCGAGCAGCACCAACAGCCTGCGCCGCCAGTAGGTCTTCGGCGGCTGCGGGCCGACGGGCGTGCGAATCGTCGACATGGCATAAGGCTAGTTACAACTGCTTGAGCATCCTTGTATTGCCTAGGGTGTTTGGCTTAACCCGCGAGAGGTCGAGAAACTCGGCGACGCCCTCGTCTTGCGACCGAACGAGCTCTGCATAGACATCCGGGGCCACGATATCCTCGCCGATCGACTCGAATCCGTGCCGGGTGAAGAAGGCCGTCTCGAACGTGAGACAGAACAACCGGGTGAGTCCAAGCGAGCGGGCGTGGTCTTCTACACTCTCGAGGATGGCGTGGCCGACTCCCCGATGCAGCCACTCGTCTGCGACGGCGAGGGTGCGAACTTCGCCGAGGTCCTGCCACATGACATGCAGTGCGCCGCAGCCGATCAGTTCGCCCGACTCGTCCTCCACGACGCGGAACTCCTGGACGGCTTCGTACAGCGCGACGAGCTCCTTGCCGAGCAGGATGCGCCGATCGACCAGTGGCGAGACGAGGGCACGGATGCGGGGAACGTCGGGTGTGCGGGCAGGGCGCACGGTGTAAGTCACGCTCTCACTGTAGCGCCGGAAGAAACGACAAGCCCCGGTGCCGTTTAGGACACCGGGGCTTGTCGTTTCTTCCGGGGCTCGAGCGCCACAGAGCGGGCTAGCGGCGGGTTACGCCTCGACTGCTCCGACCGGCTCCGGCTCGATTGCGCCGGGCTGGCGAGACGTCGTGATGACGAACTCGCCCTCGAGGAAGTCCACGTGCACGTGGTCGCCAGCGTTCAGCTCTCCGTGCAGGATCCTCTCCGACAGGCGATCCTCGACCTCGTGCTGCACCGCGCGACGGAGCGGCCGTGCACCGAGGGCCGGGTCGAACCCGATCTCGATGAGCTTCTCCTTCGCGGCAAGCGTGAGCTCGATCGTCAGGTCGCGGTCCATGAGCCGAACCTTAAGGCGGCTGATGAACAGGTCGACAATCTGCAGCAGCTCTTCCTTGTTAAGCTGCGGGAACACGATCGTCTCGTCGACGCGGTTCAGGAACTCAGGCTTGAAGTGCTTCTTCAGTTCGTCGACGACCTTGCCGCGCATGCGGTCGTAGTTCGTCGCCGTGTCGCCCTCGAGCTGGAAACCGACGGGGCCGCCCGTGATGTCCTTCGTGCCGAGGTTGGTGGTCATGATGATCACGGTGTTCTTGAAGTCGACGACGCGACCCTGGCCATCCGTCAACCGGCCTTCTTCAAGGATCTGAAGCAGCGAGTTGAAGATATCCGGGTGTGCCTTCTCGATCTCATCGAATAGCACGACGGAGAACGGCTTGCGGCGCACCTTCTCGGTGAGCTGCCCACCCTCCTCGAACCCGACGAATCCGGGAGGAGCACCGAACAGTCGTGAGACCGTGTGCTTCTCGCCGTACTCCGACATGTCGAGGGAGATGAGGGCGTTCTCGTCGTCGAACAGGAACTCCGCGAGCGCCTTCGCCAGCTCCGTCTTACCGACACCGGTCGGACCGGCGAAGATGAACGAGCCGGATGGCCGCTTCGGGTCCTTCAGGCCAGCACGCGTGCGGCGGATGGTCTTCGCAAGAACCGAGATCGCCTCTTCCTGGCCGATGACCCGCTGGTGCAGGGCCTTCTCCATGAAGATGAGCCGCGAGGACTCCTCCTCGGTCAGCTTGAACACCGGGATACCCGTTGCGTTCGCGAGGACCTCGGCGATAACGCCTTCGTCGACGGTTCCGCTGGCTCCGACATCGCCGGCCTTCCACTGCTTCTCGAGACGCAGGCGCTCACCGAGCAGCTTCTTCTCTTCGTCGCGAAGAGAGGCGGCCTTCTCGAAGTCCTGGTCTTCGATCGCTGCTTCCTTCTGGCCACGCACTCCGGCGATCTTCTCGTCGAACTCGCGCAGCTCCGGCGGAGCAGACAGGATCGACAGGCGAAGGCGTGCGCCTGCCTCGTCGATCAGGTCGATCGCCTTGTCAGGAAGGAAGCGGTCTGCGACGTAGCGGTCTGCGAGGTTCGCGGCGGCGACGATGGCGCCATCCGTGATCGAGACCTTGTGGAACGCTTCGTACTTGTCGCGAAGCCCTTTGAGGATGTTGATGGTGTGGGGCAGGGAAGGTTCGTGTACCTGCACGGGCTGGAACCGGCGCTCGAGCGCCGCATCCTTCTCAAAGTGCTTGCGGTACTCGTCGAGCGTGGTAGCGCCGATGGTCTGCAGCTCGCCGCGGGCAAGCAGGGGCTTCAGGATGCTGGCGGCGTCAATCGCGCCCTCGGCAGCACCTGCTCCGACGAGAGTGTGGATCTCGTCGATGAACACGATGATGTCACCGCGGGTGCGGATCTCCTTCGTCACCTTCTTCAGGCGCTCCTCGAAGTCACCGCGGTAGCGGCTTCCTGCGATGAGCGACCCCAGGTCGAGCGAGTAGAGCTGCTTGTCTTTCAGGGTCTCCGGCACATCGCCCTTGACGATGGCCTGCGCGAGGCCCTCGACTACGGCGGTCTTACCGACGCCTGGCTCCCCAATCAGGACAGGGTTGTTCTTCGAACGTCTGGAGAGGATCTGCATGACCCGCTCCATCTCTTTCTCGCGCCCGATGACCGGGTCGAGCTTGCCGTCGCGCGCAGCCTGCGTGAGGTTGCGACCGAACTGGTCAAGGATCTGCGAGCCCTTGTCAGGTGCAGCGTCGTTGCCGCCAACGGCGACAGCTTCCTTGCCCTGATAGCCGGAGAGCAGCTGGATGACCTGCTGGCGCACCTTGTTCAGGTCGGCGCCGAGCTTCACGAGCACCTGAGCGGCGACTCCTTCGCCCTCGCGGATGAGGCCGAGCAGGATGTGCTCGGTCCCGATGTAGTTGTGGCCGAGCTGCAGCGCCTCGCGCAATGACAGCTCGAGTACCTTCTTGGCACGCGGCGTGAACGGGATGTGCCCCGTCGGCTGCTGCTGGCCCTGGCCGATGATGTCCTGGACCTGCTCGCGCACGGAATCGAGGGAGATGCCAAGCGACTCAAGCGCCTTGGCCGCGACACCCTCACCCTCGTGGATCAGCCCGAGCAGGATGTGCTCAGTACCGATGTAGTTGTGGTTGAGCATCTTGGCCTCTTCTTGGGCCAAAACGACGACACGGCGAGCTCGGTCGGTAAATCTCTCAAACATAAGTTGTCTCCTCCGGCGCTTTTCAAAGCAGATATGCGGCGCCGTTACAAAGAGACTAACGACGGGAGGGGCCCATAGATGCCCCTGTTCGCCGTAGGCGTGACCGCGTGTTGACAGGCGCTCATGCCATCGGTAGCTTAACGATAATCGTTGTTAACGATATTCGATAGGAGATCAGAATGACCGCAGTCGCTGTAACGCAGACGCGCCGGGCACGATTCGCACTCCTGATTGTGGGGGTCGTCGCCACAGTTTGGGCGCTCGGATCGGCAGTCTTCGCGATCGTGCAAGCGGTGACAGAGGCCGTCTCCGGCACCATCACGGTGCAACTGACCAATACGCCCGGGTACTCGTCATTCGGCATCCCCCTCCCCGGCAACAACCTGGCGGTCGGCGCGAGCGCGCTGAGCAATGTGACCATTCCGGGCCTGCATCCGGCGCCAATCATCGTGCACACGGCCGCGCTCGTCGTGATCGCCCTGGCGCACCTGGTGCTTGCCGCAGCGGCATACCTCCTGGCCCGCGGCATCCTTCGCGGAGCTCCGTTCTCGAGACTCATCAGCCGGCAGCTGTTCGCGGCCGCGGCCGCGCTCCTCGTCATTGCAATCGTTGGACAACTGCTCAATTGGTGGGCAGCCGCGCTCGCGGTCGCGAGCTTCAAGACTCTCAGTGGCCTGAGTCCGGAACCCCCGATCAACCCGCTCGTCATCACCATCGCGCTCGCGCTCGTGCTGGTTGCCGGTGCCTTCCGCTACGGCGAACGGCTGCAGCGCGAGACGGAAGGCCTGGTGTGAGCGACGACGAACCCACGGGCATCCACTGCCGCCTCGACGAATTGCTTGAGGAGCGCGGGATGACGCTGACGAGGCTCAGCGAACTGGTGGGGGTGAGCATCGTCAACCTGTCGATCCTGAAGAACGACAGGGCGCGCGCCATCCGGTACTCGACGCTCGACGCGATCTGCGAGGCCCTCGACTGCTCGCCCGGCGACCTGCTCGTGCGCAGTGCTGCCCCGTGAGCGTGGCTCAACCGCGTCGCAAAGTCGGAAAAAGCGCGAACACGCCGGTCAGTTCGGCCTCAATGCGCGGCGTTTCGCTGGGAGTACCGACTTTGCGACAGAGAGAGCTAGGCGAGAGAGCTAGGGAGAGAGCCGGGGACGAGAGCTAGGGAAGCCGGAGGCGGGGCACTGCCCGAGGCGAGACCGGAGTAACTTGGGGGCGTGTACGGCATTCCCGGGTTTGAGGTCGACGGCCAGGAGTCGCGCGAGCATGTTGCGCTGACGGATGACGAGGCAATCGCGATCGCGGCCGATCATTTCGACATCATGGCCCAGCAGGCCTCTCGGCTCGACACCGAGCGGGATGACACGTTTCGACTGGATGCTGCGGGCGGAACCTATGTGTTGAAGATCGCGCACCCGGTCGACTCGCGTGCGGCCATCGACTTCGAGATCGAGGCCGTCGACTACGCGCGACGCGGGGATGCCGCCCTGCCGCTGCCCCGAATCCACGAATCGACAAGTGGAGACCTCGCTCCCGCGCTCGCCGAGCACGACGGCAGGCTGGCCCGCCTGTTCCACTGGCTTCCCGGCATCCCGCTCGCCGACACGGAGCCGAACGACGAGCAAGTCGGCGAACTCGGGCGGACCCTCGGGCGACTGACCAACGCGCTCGCCGGCTTCGGGCATCCGGCCGCTCACCGGCCCTTCGCCTGGGACGCGATGCAGTTTCCGCGGCTCGCGACAGTGCAGGATGCGGTCGGCACCAACCTCACCGGCCGCGTCTTCGAGGCGTTCGAGGCCAACGTGGCTCCCCGCGAGGCCGACCTGCCGCGCCAGGTGATCCATAACGACTTCAACCCTGGCAACGTGCTGGTCGACCCGGATGGCGCGCGATTCGTCACCGGGATCATCGATTTTGGCGACGCGATCGACACGGCGCGGGTTTGCGATCTCGCGGTCGCGCTCAGCTACGAGCTGTTCCCGATGGGACGCAACTGGCATACTGCGCGCCCTTTCATCGAGGCGTACGAACTCGTCGTGCCGCTCGAAGAGGTCGAACGCGAGGTGCTTCCGACACTGGTAGCCGTGCGTCTTGCGCAGCGCTTCCTCATGTACCAGTGGATGCAGCGCGGAACGGCAGAGGCCCTGGATTTCGCGAGCGAAGGCAACCTTGCCGCCCTCGCAGCCGTCCTCAGGGAGATCTGATGCCCGGCCCGACCGCATACTTCGACCCGGCAACGGCAGCCCACCTGGATGCTTCGACCCGAGCGCTCGTCGAACGCCGCGCCCGCGTGCTCGGCAGCGCCTATCGCCTCTTCTACGAGGAGCCGGTGCAGTTCGTGCGAGGCAGCGGCACGAAGCTGTACACCGCGGATGGCACCGAATACCTTGACTGCTACAACAACGTGCCCTCCGTCGGCCACGCGCATCCCCGGGTCGCTGCGGCAATCGCCGAACAGGCTGCTCGTCTCACCACTCACACCCGTTACCTCGACGAGCGGCTGGTCGACTACGCGGAAGACCTGCTCGGAACTTTCCCCGCGCACCTCGGCAACCTCATGCTGACCTGCACGGGCTCCGAGGCGAACGACCTGGCGCTACGCATAGCCAAGGCCGCCACCGGGGGAACAGGCGTCATCGTGACGGCCAACGCGTACCACGGGGTGACAACCGAGATCGCGTCGATCTCGCCGTCGCTCGTCGGGCTCGGGTCGGTCGCGAAGTGGGTGCGCGTTGTGCCGGCGCCCGGAGACGGCGACTTCGCAGCAGACGTCTCGGCGGCCGTCGATGACCTCGTCGACAGCGGCATCCAGCCGGCGGCGCTCATCGTCGACACGATCTTCGCGTCCGATGGCGTTCACTCGTCCGTGCCGGGATTCGCGCGGGCGGTCTCAGCGGTCCGCGCATCCGGCGGCCTCTTCATCGCAGACGAGGTCCAGCCGGGGTTCGGCCGGCTCGGCACCGGACTCTGGGGATTCGACCGGCACGCACTCGAGCCCGACATCGTGACGCTCGGCAAGCCGATGGGCAACGGGCATCCGATCGCGGGCATGGTCGCGCGGCCGGAGCTGGTGGATGCGTTCGGCAGCCACGCGCGCTACTTCAACACGTTCGGGGGCAGCTCCGTTTCCGTCGCGGCGGCCCAGGCCACGCTCGACGTGGTGCGTGATGAGGGTCTCGTTGAGCACGCCAAGTCGATCGGGGACTACCTGATGGCCGAGCTTGCGCGCATCCCCGGCATCCTCGCGGTGCGCGGCTCCGGCCTGTTCATCGGCGTCTCGCTTGAGAACGAGGATGTCGCGCTTGGCGCGGTCAACGCGCTGAAGCGGAGGCATATCCTGCTCGGCGAAACTGGAATCGACAACGATTCGCTGAAGATTCGGCCGCCGCTGCCGTTCGACCGCACCGATGCCGACCGGCTTCTCGAAAACCTGGAGGCGGTGCTGGCATGAGCAACCTGGAGAAGGATCCGGCCGAGGTACTCGTGGAGGACGAACCGGCGCCGACCATCGCCGGCGGCGTCGAGATCCTTGAGCCGCGGGATGTCCCGCTCGGCGGCCCGCGGGCGATGACAGTCCACCGATCGCTGCCGCAGCGGCGTCGCAGCTTGATCGGCGCCTGGTGTTTCGTCGATCACTACGGCCCGGACAACGTGTCGGCGACGGGCGGGATGACGGTGCCGCCGCATCCGCACACCGGCCTGCAGACCGTGAGCTGGCTGTTCGCGGGCGAGATCGACCACCGCGACAGCGTTGGATCGCATGCGACGGTGCGCCCCGGCGAGCTGAACCTGATGACAGCGGGATACGGCATCCAGCACTCGGAGGTCTCGCTGCCGCAGACGACGGTGCTCCACGGAGCCCAGCTCTGGATCGCGCTGCCCGAGAGCGCCCGGCACGGGTCACCGTTCTTCGAGCGCTTCGTCCCGCAGCCGTTCGAGCACCAGGGCGCGACAGTGCGGTTGTTCCTCGGTGACCTGCTCGGGGCATCCTCGACGGCGCGCACGTTCACCAGCGTCGTCGGCGCGCAATTGGACATTCCGTCGGGCGCGACCATCACGATCCCGGTCGACCCCGCCTTCGAGCACGGAGTGCTGGTGGATGCCGGCTCCCCGAGCGTCGACGGAACTCCCGTCGCGCGCGCGGAGATCGGTTACCTCGCGTCGGGGCGCGACACGCTCACGATCGCGGCCGGTGACGATGCGGTGCGAGTGCTGCTCATCGGCGGCGAACCGCTCGGCGAGCAGATCGTCATGTGGTGGAACTTCATCGGGCGCGACCACGACGAGATCGTGGCGTTCCGGGCGCAATGGCAGTCCGAGGTGATCGCGAACGGCACGGACACCGGTCGCTTCGGTCGCGTGCGCGGCTATGACGGCGACCCTCTCCCGGCGCCGGAGCTCCCTAACGTGCGCCTGCGCCCCCGCGAGTAGCGCGGCACGATACGGCTACACTCCGCCGGTGGAGTGGCGGCGCGAGGAACGAGCCCGCGTTATCGAGAGCCGACCCTCGCCGTAACCGCTGCCGCGAATGCGCTCGATCGGCGCCATGTGCTCCCCGCGAGGTTGCTCTGCAACACGCCGAGTTAATCGCGCCGATAGCTCGGCGAGTCGCAATCCATCCTCGGTTAGGTAAGGCGAGACCGGGGTTACAACGTCGGCTGGTCTCGATAACGCCGGCTTCGCGCGGCTACTCGACCGACGGGAGGAGCAGCAGGCGACGAAGGAGCCCGCGGCGCCGAGTCGCAATCGCGGCGGCTACTCCACCAGCGAAGTGGGTGCCTCGGTCTTGGATGCGGCGAGCTTGGCGCGCTCCTCCGCCTCGATGCGGGCGGACACCTTACGCTCGGTGCGGTCGGACCGGATGATCGCGCGCATCGCAAACCAGAACAGGAGGCCAACGAGAATCGTCGGGGCGACGGCGAAGATGTAACTTCCCCAGACGGTCGTAGGCATGGTTAGAGAGTACCCGCTCGGATTAGTGGTGGGCTGTGAAAGTCAGCAACGCGACGACGACGAGGATGCCGACCAGGGCGATCGCCATCGCGATTCTCGAAGAACGCCGGCTCATCGTGCCTTCGTCAGCATTCCGACGATCCCGGTGCCGAAAAGGTACAGCACGTAGGCGGCGACGAGCACCCAGGCGACCGCCCGCCACCATCTCACGCGCGCGCCGGCCATCACTTCACCAGCGGGAACAGGATCGTCTCGCGGATCCCGAGCCCGGTGAGAGCCATCAGCAGCCGGTCGATGCCCATTCCCATTCCACCGGTCGGCGGCATCCCGTGTTCGAGAGCTCGCAGGAACTCCTCGTCGAGTCGCATCGCCTCGTCGTCACCGCGAGCAGCCTGCTTGGCCTGCTCGACGAAACGCTCGCGCTGGATGACCGGGTCGACGAGCTCGGAGTAGCCGGTCGCGAGCTCAAACCCGCGAATGTACAGGTCCCACTTCTCGACGACCCCCGGGCGAGAACGATGCTCGCGCACGAGCGGCGAGGTGTCGAGCGGGAAGTTCATCACGAAGGTCGGTCGCACGAGCGACCCCTTCACGAAGTGCTCCCACAGCTCTTCGACCAGTTTGCCGTGGGTGGCGAGCTTCACCTCGACGCCCTCGGCCGCCGCGATCGTCTGCAGCTCCTCTACGGTCGTGTCGACCGTGACCTCGATGCCTGCTGCCTCGGACAGCGACCCGTACATGTCGATGCGGTCCCACTCACCACCGAGGTCGTACTCCGTGCCGTCGGCCCAGGTGACGGTTGTCGACCCGGAGATGGCGGTCGCGGCATCCTGGATCATCTCCTGCGTCAGCTCGGCCATCTGGTTGTAATCGCCGTAGGACTGGTAGGCCT
>DASYEE010000122.1:0-3281 GCA_036499165.1 Galbitalea sp.
ATCGCCACTGAGATTCACCACGCCGTCCGCGCCCCCGGCGACGGTGTCGCATGCGCCCTCCGACTCACGAACTCCGACCCCCGCGCCGTCGAAGACCAAGACGAAGCCGGGCAACGGTCACGGACACGGGAATCACTGACGGTCCGACCCCGCCGTATCGCTCACCTGTGATGTACCGCTAACGTTCGGACATGGCCACAACTCGAACGTCCAGCCGCCCCATCGTCGGCATCCTGTTCATCATCGCCGGAGCGCTCGTGCTGCTGGGCCTCCTGCTCCACTATGCCGCACCGACTGCAGCGCCGACCTGGCTCTCGCTGCTCGTCTACCTCGCCCTCGGCGTCGCCTTCCTGCTGATGGCTCTGTCCAAGTCGATGAACGTCCTGGAGCGGGTCGCCTACATCGTGGGCGCGGTCGGATGGCTGCTGCTCGCGCTCAACGGTCTCGTCGCACTCAGCACCCTGGTGACCGTTGCCATGATCCTGGCTCTGGTCGGGAGCCTCGCCGCCGGGATTCTGGTCTGGATGCACAGCACCTTCACCCGCCAGACCAACCTGTGGTTCCTGATCGCGATGATCATCACGGCGGTCTATGTGCTGAACCTTCTGGTGCCCTTCGCGACCGGCGCGCTCGGCACGGTGCTCGTGCTCTTGTTCGGCGCTGCGCTCGTGGTCGCCGGGTTCTTCGTGCTTCGTCGCCACTAGCCAGTTCGCGAGTAGCGGCTCGGCGCCCGCCGCGGCGCGGTCGTAGACGCCGACCCCGGACGCCGAGTGAATGCGGTCGGCCTCGATCGCCGCGAGCGCGAGACCGGCCACGTCGAGCGCATTGAGGATGCCGCCCTGTTGTTGCAGCATCCTGCCCACCCAAGGCCGCCGACGAGTACCATCCGGCCATGCCTAACGTCATCGGGGAGCTGCTCGGCCATCTCGGTTCCGACCAAACGGGCTCCGATTCCCCCGGCGGTGGCTTCGCTGTGATCGACTTCGAAACCACCGGGCTCTTCGCCGGAGGACACGACCGCGTCATTGAAGTCGCCGTGGTTCACGTGAACCTAGATGGCACGATCGAGGGCGAGTGGGAAACCTTGGTCAACCCCCAACGCGATTTGGGCAAGCAAGCGATCCATCGGATCAAGTCGGCGGACATCCTGGATGCACCTAGGTTCGAGGAAATCGCACCACGCCTCGTCGAGTTGCTCTCCGGGCGAGTGCTAGTCGCTCACAACGCGAGCTTCGACAGCGGGTTTCTCGACGGCGAGTTCGATCGCATTGGCTACGGGCCTGGCGTCCCGGTCGCCGTCTTGTGCACGATGCGGCTCGCCGCAGACATCATTCCGGGGGCCGGCAGGTCGTTGGCCGACTGCTGCTCCCATTTCGACATCGATCTCACGGGCGCTCACCGGGCTGGCGCCGACGCACTGGCGACCGCGCACCTTCTCGCCGAGTACATCCGCGCCACCCCCTACGAGTCGCTCTGGAGGACTGCAATCGACAGCGCGAAGGCCGCGTGGAAGCCGCTGCTCGGCCCACGCGCCGAATGGAAGCCGAGACCGGAGGATGGTCACGTGCCCCCGCACTTCCTCGAGCGGATCGCGGTGCGTCTGCCGGAACACACCGGACCGGCGGAAGAGCACGACTACCTCGCACTCCTCGACCGGGTCCTTCTCGACCGAGACATCTCCGCTCATGAGGCAGACGATCTCGTGAAGCTCGCTGACCAACTGGAACTCAGCCGGACCACGTGCGAGAGACTGCACCTCTCCTACTTCAACGCCGTCGCCGCAGTCGCCTGGGCCGACAACATTCTCACGCCGGACGAGATCTCCGACCTGACCCAGTTGAGTCGGCTGCTCCGGATCCCTGACGACGTGGTCGAGAAGGCCCTCACCCAGCCGAGCGCCATCGGTGCATCAGATTCACCCGAACTCTCCGATTTTGTTCTCCGCGTCGGCGACATCGTTGTTCTCACAGGCGACATGACTCGGCCACGCGAGGTCTGGGCGGCAGAACTCGAGTCACTGGGTCTGGTGTGGATCAACTACATCAATAAGAGGGTGCGGCTCCTCGCTGCGGCCGATCCGGACTCGCTCTCTGGGAAGGCCGCAAAGGCCCGCGACTATGGCATCACCATCGTCAACGAAGACGGACTGGTTCGGCTCATCGCGACGCTGAGGAGCTGACGACGCTGCTGGTGCTGGTGGTGCCCGGGTTTTTCATCCTGCGGCGCAAGTAGGGGTTCGCGGAGCGGGAGGTATTCGGATAGGCGCTCTCGCGCCGCGACGGCCTAAAGCTTCTCGAAGACCAGCGTCGCTTGAATCCTGTCTCCCCCGCCCATGCCCTTGCTACCCGACGCGGCGGTCGTGATGGTGTGAAGTCGATAACCGAGAGCCGCCTGTGCATTGATGGCTTTTTCGAGCTCGGTCAAGTTGCCCGAACCCGTGCCCCACAGCTTCTCTTTGAGGACTACTTGGAGCACGACGTAACTCATGCCCTGGGGCGCCGGCCGAGCACGGGAACCCGAAACGGCTTCCGCCTGTATCCGGTCGATTAATCCTCCGGTGGGAGCGGCGTCCTGGTATTGGTCGGTCCAGTTGGTCCCGTCCCACCATCGCTGTCGCCCGTTGCCATCGTCGTAGAACCCTGCAGCCGGCTTCGCCATCGAAGCTCCCTTCTCAAAGGTGAATCGACAATAGCGCTCAAAGAACCGTGGCCGGCGTGTACGGCCTGGCGCCCGTGGTGGGCATCCTGGTGGATCGCGCCATTGCATGGCGACATCGTCGGCAGCTGCATTCTGGCCGCCGCCCTCGTTACTGGTGCCATCCCTCGGGCACCACGGAGAGAAGATCGCCGCGCTCCTCTTGCTCGGCGTCGGCTGGTCGCTCACGAACGTCGCCGTCTCAACCCCCTTCGCTAGCACCGTCGCCGACGAGACGCGCGCCTCAGCTCAGGGCGCGGTGGATGCCCTCTCTAAAACCTCCTCGGAGCGACGGCCGCCTTCGTGACCGGTCCGCTCGTCGCGGCGACCAGCTTTCGGCTCCTGTTGGAGCGCGCGCCGCTGGTGCCCGTGCCGCTCACCGTTGTGTGATCCGCAACATGGCGTGGTCCAGCGCCGATCGCGTGAGCGATGGAGGGGCCCGTCCTACCACCACGGATGCACTGATCGGTCTACCCTTCGTGCATGAAAGCAACGCCGCGACCCGATCAAACGGCGCTTGTGTCAACCGGAGTTGTGGCTCGAATTCTTGGGCTCGAATCGGCTGCTATCCGCGGAATGATCGAGCA
>DASYEE010000123.1:0-1865 GCA_036499165.1 Galbitalea sp.
CTGCGTTGTTGACAAGCGCGACGACCGAGCCGCTATCGGCATCGATTTCCTCCCACAGTGCAGCGACCGCAGCAGGGTCTCCGATATCACACGCATGGGGAACAAGGTTGAGATCCGGACGCTCCGTAACCCTGGCTTCAAGTCCGGGCGTAGCGATGTCGACGCCGTGAACACGGTAACCGTCGCCCGCGAGGCACACGGCGATGGCGGACCCGATGCCCTGCGCCGCGCCTGTGACAACCACGGCTTTCGACACAGCGACACCCCTTCACAATGGTCTAATGGTCTGCTCTAAGCTTAGTTAGGCAAACGAACTATCCGCAAGGGCTAGACGAGCAGGCCCTCACACGCCCGAGGGACGCAGTTTCGTGAGTCCAGTCGAGAGATCTAGTGGACAGACCATTTGATTCTGTGAGGAGCAACCATGTGCGACGACTCCCCTCTCCGTCGGCCAGAAGCCGGTCAGCCGCGCGGTCCGAAGGACCGCCTGAGGGAAGACGAGCTCACCGCTTTCAGCGCAGGACACGCCGGCATCGTGCGCATCCCTGAGAGCGCCACCCCCGGAAGCCCGGCACCGATCATCGTCGTCTCCCCAGAGCGATACGGCCTGGTGCAGCACACAGTCGACATCGCCGACCGGTTCGCCGCGAACGGCTGGGCGGCAATCTCGCCCGACTTCTACGCCGGCATCTCGGAGACCGAAGCAGGTCGCCTACCGGGACTGTCCGACGCACGCGTTATGGAGCACATCGACGCTGCCCTGACCTTCCTAGCTGACGACCCTCGCTGCGACAGCGCGCGCGTTGTCGTCTTCGGCGTCTGCCGAAGCGGCTCCTGGGGTCTGCTCGCCTCGGCCTCTCACCCCGAGGTCGTCGGCGTGATCATGTTGTACGGCGGCGCTCAACCACGCGAGTTCGAGATCAACGAGGACCGCGACAGGCCGTATGCCAACATCATCAAGTCCTCCGCAGCGCCGGTCCTCGCGATCTACGGCGAGCGCGACCACACGATGTCGGTCGCCGACGTCACCCGCGTACGCGGCCTCTTCGAGGAGGCGCGGCGCACCTACCGCATGTCGATCGTGAAGGACATGCCACACGGCTGGCTCAACGACACCATGCCCGGCCGCTACTACCAAGACGTCGCGGAGGCCACTTGGACCGAGTTGCTTTCCTTCCTCAACGAAGTCGACCCGTCGTCTCCGACGCCACCGCCCGCCGGGCCAGGCCAGATCACCTGGGAGTTCAGGGCCACGATCTCCACCGATTACGACTTCAGCCAGAACGAGCGTCACGAGTAGCCCGACACCGCCACGCCACTATCCGAGGAAGGAACCGATCGCACCATGTGGAACAGGCCCGTACCGAACGAGCTCGACCCGCGACGCACCGCCCTTGTCGTCTTCGACATGCTGGAGACGTACCGCCCCGAGATCGAAGCCTCCGGCGCCATTCCCAAGGCACAGCAACTCATCCAACTGTGCCGCGACAACGGCATCCTGATCTGCTTCGCCCGTGCCGATCACCGTCCGGACGGAAAAGACTTCACCCGCGTCATCGCCGATGTCGACCGTTGGTTCGACCCCTGGACCGACGAGAAGCCCCAGCCGACCAAGCCCAAGGGCAACCCGGCTCCCGACTACCGGTCGCTGGCGGAGCTGGGCCAGCAGCCCGAGGACATTGACATCCCCAAGCACCGCTGGAGCGCTTTCCATGGGACTGCGCTCGACCTCACCCTAAGGGTGCAGAACATCGACACGGTGATGATCATCGGCGGCTCCACGCACGTAGGCGTCGCCAGCACCGTGTACGCCGGGCGCGATCTCGACTACCAGATGATCGTGGTCAAGGACGCGTGTACCGGAC
>DASYEE010000124.1:0-23671 GCA_036499165.1 Galbitalea sp.
GATGACGCTCTTCGCCTTGACCATGCCGCCGTAGAAGAACGCGACGCCGGGAGTCATGATGAGAACCAGCGCAGCGCCGACAATCAGCCACAACGAATTGATCGCTGTCGTGTTGTCGGCGGTCGCGCTTGTCAAGACGGATAGTTCAACCATAAGGATGGTTACCTCTCTCTCGAGCAAAGGGAAGAACCTTCGGCGACGGGTGCGCTCAGGTGAATCGCATCGCCTCGGTACAGGCTCAGTTTGGGGGGGCCCTGTTTCGGGAGGCGGTTCGCGAGGTTTCCGGGGTGTTACGCGAGAGGCGCATTTGTAAACATCGTGTTTCGCGGGTCTTCCGATTCGCCGCATTCGGCACAAGTAACCTTGACCAGTGAGAATCCTTCGCTCGGAACGCTGGTCCGCTCTCCTGCTGATCGCAGCTGGGGCCGTCGGCCTGATTGTCGCGAACACAGCGGTTGGCCCGTCTGTTATCGCGTTCTCACACCTGCACGTTGGTCCGGCCGGCTTTGATCTCTCGCTTGCGCACTGGGTTACTGAAGGTCTCCTCGCCATCTTCTTCTTCATGGCCGCAATCGAGCTCAAGCACGAGCTGGTGAACGGTGAGCTCAGTTCGGTGCGGAAGGCCGTGGTTCCCGTTGCCGCGGCAGTCGGCGGTGTCATCGCACCGGCACTGATCTATCTCGCAATCGCCCATGAGCAGGATTTGGCGATCGGATGGCCGATCCCGACTGCGACGGATATCGCGTTCGCCCTCGGGGTGCTTGCCCTGGCTGGCAGCAGGCTGCCGTCGCGAGTTCGCGCCCTGTTGCTCGCGCTGGCTGTGATCGACGACCTGATCGCCATCCTGATCATCGCGTTCTTCTTCACGAGCGACCTCGAATGGCTGCCGCTCGTGTGCGCTGTCCCCGTCGTCATCGCATTTGCCCTACTCAGCCGGCTGCGGGTTCGACCGTGGCTCACCACCGTGCTCGTCATCCTCGGCATTGGCGCGTGGGCCCTCGTTGCGCTTTCCGGCATTCATCCGACGATCGCCGGCGTCGCACTAGGACTCGGCATGGCCGGGACGAGCGGTCACCGGGCGCGGCGCGCGCTGGAGCCGGTGTCGAACGGCATCGTGCTTCCCGTGTTTGCTTTTGTTGCGGCCCTTGTCGCGATCCCCGCGGTCGGGTTGGCGCAGCTCAGCCCCGCGTTCTGGGGCATCGTCGTTGCACTTCCCGTTGGGAAGTTGATCGGCATCACCGCCGGGGCAGCAATCGCAATCGTGTTCACCCGCTCGCGAGGCGGCACGCCTCCGATAGGCGATGTGCTCGTCGTATCCGCCCTCGGAGGGATCGGGTTCACGGTCTCGCTGCTCATGAACCAGCTCGCCTGGAAGTCAGCGGCAGGCCTGGTCGACGAGGGCACGATCGCCGTCATCGTCGCGTCGATCATTGCCGCCATCATCGGCGTCGCGGCGACACTGATTCGCTCGCGCAGCTACCGCTAACGAAGTCGCCGGCCTCGATCAGAGTCCGGTTCCCGTTGTCAGTGCGATGAGCCGAGATGTCGCGCGCAGGTATTTCTTGCGGTAGCCGCCGGCCAGCATGTCGGCCGGGAACACCTGCTCGAATGGCGTGCCGGTCTGGAGCACGCGTACCTGAGCGTCGTACAGGCGATCGACGAACGCGACGAACCGAAGGGCGTCCGTCTGGTTGGCAAACGGATGCACGCCCCGAATCGCCACCGTGTCGATGCCCTCGACCAGCCGCACGTAGCGAGATGGGTGTACGGCCCCAAGCTGTGAGAGCACCGCATCGAAATCATCGAGTGTCACGATGCCGGGGGCCGCGGCGATCTCGCGGTCGAACCCAGCATCATCCAGGGTTGCCGCGTGGCCCTCGATCTCGCGCCGGCGATAGTCGAGTCCGTCAATCCGGACGATCTCGAACTTCTCGGCAAGCGCGTCGATCTCGCGCAGGAAGTCCTGGGCAGCGAAGCGCCCCTCGCCGAGCGCGTTCGGTGGAGTGTTCGAGGTCGCAGCCAGCCGCGAACCGGATGCGACGAGGTCGCTGAGGAGACGGGACATCAGCCGGGTGTCGCCAGGGTCATCCAACTCGAACTCGTCGATACAGACGATCGAAGCGCCCTTCAGCAGGGCAACCGTCTGCGCGTACCCGAGCGCTCCGACGAGTGCCGTGTACTCGATGAAAGTTCCGAAGTATTTTCGACCGGGCGCCGCGTGCCAGAGCGCCGCAAGCAAATGCGTCTTGCCGACACCGAACCCACCGTCGAGATAGATGCCCGGCTTTGTCTCCGGAGCCTTGCTGCGGGAGAAGAAGCCCCCCTTCTTCGTCGTCCACGCTGCCTCGAAGTGACGAATAGCGGCCACTGCAGAGCCTTGCGAGGGGTAGTCGCGATCTGGCCGGTATGAGTCGAGGCTCGCGTGCTCGAACTGGCGCGGAGGCACCAGGTGCGCAACGATCTGTTCGCCGCTCAAAGTGGTTGCGCGGTCGGCAAGCGCGCCCGGGGCAGGCGGCGAAACGGAGGTCATGAACGGCCTTGGATTTGTGTCGAACTCTTACGGTGCGACCGTGCTTTCGCTGGCGCTCTCTCGTAATCTCGAATGGACAGGTCAGGCATAAAGCCTAGACCGCACGACTTCTCTTCACTGTCGCTATGTCAGCCAACCCACGGAGGTAACCCATGACCGTCGAGACCGATTCCTCAGCCCGTTTCGCAAGCTACGCGCACCCAGAACGCCTCGTCTCGACAGAGTGGCTCGCGGAGCACCTCGGCACGCCCGGCCTCGTAATCGTCGAATCAGACGAAGACGTGCTGCTCTACGAGACCGGCCACATCGAGGGCGCGGTCAAGATCGACTGGCACACCGACCTCAACGACCCGGTCGAGCGCGACTACATCGACGGTGCCGGCTTTGCGAAGCTGCTCGGCTCGAAAGGCATCTCGCGCGAAAGCACAGTCGTCATCTACGGCGACAAGAACAACTGGTGGGCGGCATACGCGCTCTGGGTCTTCACCCTGTTCGGTCACGAAGATGTGCGCCTCCTCGACGGAGGTCGGGCGAAGTGGGAGGCAGAGGGTCGCGAGTACACGACGGCTGCCGAGGCCGCAGCCGCCGTTGACTACCCGGTCGTCGAGCGCAACGACGCGCCGATCCGGGCTTACAAGGATGACGTCCTCGCGCACCTGGGGAACCCGCTCGTGGATGTCCGCAGCCCGGAGGAATACACGGGAGACCGCACGACCGCCCCGGCGTACCCGGAGGAGGGCACGCTTCGCGCCGGCCACATCCCAAGCGCCCAGAACGTGCCGTGGGCCAAGGCCGTCGCGGAGGACGGCGGGTTCAAGTCGCTCGACGAACTGAACTCCATTTACCGCGACGGCGCGGGCCTCAAAGACGGTGATAGCGTCATTGCCTACTGCAGGATCGGCGAGCGTTCCAGTCATACCTGGTTCGTGCTGACCCACCTGCTCGGCTTCGAGGGAGTTCGCAACTATGACGGCTCGTGGACGGAATGGGGTAGCGCAGTGCGCGTCCCGATCGTCAAGGGCGCGGAGGCTGGAGCAGTTCCTGCTCGCTAGGCCGCGTTCCGCGGTCGGGGGCTGCGCCCTGCTGCGTGATGGGAGTTCGTCGTGACTGAAGATCTCCCGCCGACGCTCGCGCAGATTCGAGCCGATTTTCTCGAGCTCGAGGTGCGCGAGCGCCTTCAGCTCCTGTTGGAGTTCGCAAACGAACTGCCCGGGCTTCCCGAGCGGTATGCGGATCATCCAGACCTCTTGGAGCGCGTGACGGAGTGCCAGTCGCCGGTATACATCTTCGTGGAGGTCGACGACGATCGCATCGTCCACCTCTTCGCGACAGCGCCACGTGAGGCTCCGACGACTCGAGGCTTCGCGTCGATCCTGGTCCAGGGGCTCGCCGGCCTCACCGTTGAACAGGTGCTCGACATCCCGGACGATTTCGCACAGGGTCTTGGGTTGAATGAGGCAGTCAGTCCATTGCGGGTCCGCGGGATGACCGGGCTGCTCGGCCGCGCCAAGCGCCAGGTTCGCGAGAAGACAGCCGCGTGATCCTCAGCCGGGTGTTCCCGGGCGACGCAGTCCGGGTCGACCTCGACGCCGCGGACTCGCGCGAGCTGCTCTCAGGCCTCTATCGACCGCCACGTGCCGATTGGCTGCGGCTGAACCTCATAGCGAGCGTGAGCGGCAGCGCGACCGGGAGCGACGGTACGAGCGAGACGCTCACCAATGCCGCAGACCGCAAGTTGCTCGGCGTCATCCGCTCGCTTGCCGATGTCGTGCTCGTCGGCGCGGCGAGCGTCAGGGCCGAGGGCTATTTCGTACCGCGCCGGGCCGCCCTGGCCGTCGTGACGAGCTCTGGCGACCTGTCGGGCCATCGGATCACCTCGACTGGCGAGCGGGGACCGTTGCTCGTTCTCTGCCCCGCGACCAGCGTTGACAAAGTTCGATCGACTGTTAGGTCGGCGGACGCTCGAATTCTCGCCGTCCCTGACACCGATGGGTTCCTCGCGGCAACCGACATCGTGAGCGCACTGCGTTCTGCTGGGTTCTCCTCGATCGTGAGCGAAGGTGGTCCCGTCCTGGCCGCGCACCTGTTGCACGGCGGCGTCGTCGACGAACTGTGCCTCTCCACCAGCCCCACCCTGAACGGTGCCAGCATCCCGGTGTTCGGCTCTGCCGAGTTCGCCAATCGCGCACTGAGGCTCGACCAGTTGATGGTGGATGACGCGAGCGGCGTATATGCGCGCTGGCTCATCGAACCGGAATCAGTGGCTACAGCCGGCTGAGCCAGCTGCCGATGTCACTGTTCCAGCGCTCCGGGTCGTAGTTCCAGAGCTTGGTGTGGCGGGCGATGGTGAACTCGTCGTACGTGACAAGGTCAGGGCGGGCCTCGGCAAGTGCCCTCGATGCCTCCGGCGGCACGTATCCGTCGTCCGCGCTGTGGAGCAGCAGGATGGGCAGGGTCAGTTCAGACGCCCGCGTGATGAAATCGAGTCGATCGAGTGAGATCGGTTCGTCCTGGCCCGTGAGCGGCCCGGCCCAACCGGCGCCGATGAGATTCGCAGCCAGGGCGCTGACCGGCCTCGGAATGCGCATGACCTGCGCCTGGTAGTTGAGCGTCGGCAACCATGACACGACGGGCGACTCCAGGATGAGGCCGCGGATGACGCGGGCATTGGTCGAGCGGGTCGCGACCTGCAGCACTGTCGCCCCACCCATCGACCAACCCATCAGGACGATCTCCGTCGCGCCGCGCGCGATCGCGAAGTCCACCGCCGCATCGACGTCGCGCCATTCCGTATCCCCGAGGCCGTAGCGACCATCGTCGCTCTGCGGAGCATCGCCGTCGTTGCGGTACGACACCAGCAGGGATGTGTAACCGCAGCGCCTCGTCACCTCAAGGGCGCGAAGCGTCTCCTGCCTGCGCACTCCTCTGCCGTGCACGCCGATCAGCCAGCGACCGTTGTCGTCGCCTTCGCCAGCCGGTACTACCCATGCGGGCGCGGGGCCGACCGGTGTCTCGATTTCGACATCCTCGTATGGAACACCGAGTTCGCCCGGCCCGAGGTAGACCCATCCGGCGAGGTATCCCCGCTCGGATGCCGCGAGATCGCCGAAGTCGACCGCAAGGAGCTGCCGGGTGACAGCGGTGGCGCTGCGCTCGAGAATGTCACCGATCTTCGCGTGACCCGAGCCCCGCGCAAACCAGAAGCTGTATGTGCCTGGCAACAGGGAGTCGAGTGTCGGCGCGAGGGTGATCGTGGTCGTTGTACTCGCAACGATGCGAATGTCTTCTATTCGCTTCTTGCTTGGCGTAATGACCTTGCGGGCGACAAAGACCGACAGCGATCCGATCGCGATAGCCCCGAGTGCGAGCAGGCCCCCGGCGACAATTAGTGTGCCGACGGCCGCCCGCTGCGCGCTGGATGCTCGTTTGGCCATTCGTGCACACCCCGTCACGGTTCGACGCTCTCCAGAGAAGCGGCGTGCCTCACCAGAGTGATTCCGAAAAAAGCCTAACCTTCAGACGTGTCCGATTCTGTCGCGGGAACCCCGATTCCCCTCGCGTTTTCGACCGCCCTCGAGGCGCTCGAGGCCGCAAAGACGCGCCCAGAGCTCTCAATCAGCGAGATTCCGGCGCCGGGCAACCTGGCTCCGTACTCCGTTGCGCTTGCGGCCGACGTCACTCCCGCCCGCCACGGAGTCGATTCTCCACTTGGCACTGGGCGCTTCATCCTCCTGCACGATCCGTCCGCTCCCGAGGCCTGGGGCGGCGAATTCCGCGTCGTATGCTTCGCCCAGGCGCCACTCGAGACCGACATCGGCATCGATCCGTTCCTCGCCGAGGTCGCATGGTCGTGGCTCGTCGATGCACTCGATGCCCGCGGGGCCCGGTACACCGCGGCGTCGGGCACCGCAACGAAGATCCTCTCCACAGGATTCGGCGAACTCGAGTCGCAGGGCGATGGCGCACTGATCGAGATTCGTGCATCGTGGACGCCGAGTGACGCCGAGATCGCCCCACATGTGGAAGGGTGGAGCGAGTTGCTGTGCATGTTGGCCGGGCTTCCCCCGGCGGTCGAAGGAGTAAGCCTGTTGTCATTACACAGGGCGAGCGCGCCGGGCAGGTCGTGAGTAGTCCGGACGGACTGCCGACGTCGCCTCCCGCCCAGGCAGAACACGTAACGGTCAGCGTCATCGACACGCGCGAGGCTTATCTCGACGCTGTACGGGCAATCGCCGCAGGAACCGGGCCGATTGCGATCGACGCAGAACGCGCATCCGGCTTCCGGTATTCGCAGCGCGCCTACCTCATCCAGATCTTTCGGCGCGGAGCCGGCACCTTCCTGTTCGATCCGCCCGCCGTCGGCGATTTTGCGGAGTTGAACACCGCCATCCGCGACGAGGAATGGATCCTGCATGCCGCCAGCCAGGATCTCACCTGCCTGCGCGAGGTCGGGCTCGACCCGACCCTGCTGTTCGACACGGAACTCGGCGCACGGCTGGCAGGTCTCCCCCGGGTTGGGCTCGGCACGGTCGTCGAAGATCTGCTCGGAGTCCACCTCGCCAAGGAGTTCTCCGCCGCAGACTGGTCGACGAGGCCCCTGCCCCAGGCCTGGCTCGTCTATGCCGCCCTTGACGTTGAGCTTCTCGTCGACCTCAGGGAGGCCATGGGCACCCTCCTCGATGAGGCAGGCAAGGGCGAGATCGCGCGCGAGGAGTTCGAGTCCGTCCTCGGCCGAGACTTCAAGCCGGTTCGCGAACAGCCCTGGCGCCGCCTCAGCGGGGTGCACTCCGTTAAGGGTGTGCGTGGCCTTGCCGTCGCGCGCGAGCTCTGGCAGGCTCGCGACGACTTTGCTCGCGAGACCGACACCGCTCCCGGCAGGCTCGTTCCCGATTCTGCTCTTGTCGCAGCGGCCCGTACCCTACCCGCGACGAAGCGCGATCTCGTGGCGATGCGAGAGTTCACCGGCAGGGCCAGCCGCTCGCAGGTCGACCGCTGGTGGGACGCCATCCAGGTGGGGCTCACGACCACCGATCTGCCGGTCCTCCGCCCAACCGGCGAGAGCATCCCGCCGCCCCGCGCGTGGGCGGACAAGAATCCGGATGCCGATCGCCGCCTGAAGGCCGCTCGCGCAGCCGTCACGGCCGTTTCTGGCGAGCTGAACATCCCGATCGAAAACCTTCTGACGCCCGAGCTGCTGCGGCGGCTGTCCTGGGCGCCGCCCGTGCCGACGACCCTCGACGCTATTCGATCGACGCTCGCGGAGATGGGCGCACGGCCCTGGCAAATTGACGCAACTGCACAGGTAATCGATCAAGCCTTTGTCGATGCCAGCCAAACGAATGAGACGGCCCCCGAAGCCGATTCGTAGGAACAGTCAAAGGATTATGGGGGCGTTTGCGCGTGCCTAGGATCGAATCAGCGCCCGTTGAACTGCGGTGCGCATGACTGTGGGAGGCACTGTGGCCGAGAAAGCCGAAGTCGTTTTCGTCGATGGGGTTCGCACTCCGTTCGGGCGAGCCGGCGAAAAGGGAATGTACTGGAACACGAGGGCAGACGACCTCGTCGTCAAGGCCATGATCGGGCTGCTCGAGCGCAACCCGAACCTCCCGAAAGACCGCATCGACGATGTCGCGATCGCGGCGACAACACAGCAGGGCGACCAGGGCCTGACCCTCGGCCGTACTGCCGCACTTCTCGCGGGTCTCCCGAAGTCTGTACCCGGCTACGCTATCGACCGGATGTGCGCTGGCGCGATGACCTCGGTCACGACCATCGCGGGTGCCATCGCGTTCGGCGCTTACGACATCGGAATCGCGGGCGGGGTCGAGCACATGGGGCGTCACCCCATGGGCTTTGGAGCAGATCCGAACCCGCGGTTTCTCGCCGAAAAGCTCGTGAGCGCTGAGGCGTTGAACATGGGCAACACGGCGGAGCGCATCCACGACAGGTTCCCTGAGCTCACGAAAGAGCGCGCAGACCGATACGCGCTGCGCAGCCAGCAGAAGGCATACGCGGCGTATGAGAACGGCAAGCTCCAGCCCGACCTGATCCCTGTCGCCATCCGGAGTGAGAGCGGCTGGGGACTCGCGACTCGCGACGAGGCGCTTCGCCCAGAGACGACCCTTGAGGGTCTCGCGGCACTGAAGACGCCGTTCCGGCCACACGGCCGCGTTACGGCAGGCAACTCGTCTGGACTCAACGACGGCGCAACCGCGAGCCTGATCGCCAGTGCGGATGCCGCGCAGGAATTCGGCCTGCCGGTCAAGATGCGCATGGTGAGCTTTGCGTTCGCCGGCGTTGAACCCGAGATCATGGGAATCGGCCCGGTTCCATCAACCGAGAAGGCACTGCGTAAGGCAGGGCTGACAATTGACGACATCGGCCTGTTCGAGCTCAACGAAGCGTTTGCGATCCAGGTCCTGTCGCTGCTCGATCACTTCGGCATCGACGACGAAGACACCAGGGTGAACCAGTGGGGTGGCGCGATCGCAATCGGTCACCCGCTCGCATCATCCGGCGTTCGCCTGATGATCCAGCTCGCGGCGCAATTCGCCGACCATCCCGAGGTTCGCTACGGCCTCACCGCCATGTGCATCGGACTCGGCCAGGGCGGAAGCGTCATCTGGGAAAACCCCAACTACAAGGGAAACAAGTAATGGCAAACGTCTTCGATGACCTGCGTGCCCTCTCCGCCGACGAGGTCGTCACGCACTCGTTCGTGCGCGATATCCCGCTCGCATCCGGCGGAACCCTGGCTCTCATCACCCTCGACAACGGCCGCGACCACACCCGACCGAGCACTCTCGGCCCGCTAACGCTGCTCGAGCTCGGCGATGTCCTTGATGCGCAGAAGGAGCGCGCCGCGAAGGGCGACATCAAGGCCGTCGCCGTCACGGGCAAGCCATACTTCCTTGCCGCAGGTGCAGACCTGTCGAAGGTGAACGACATCCCGTCCAAGGCCATCGGGATGCAGATGGGGCAGCTCGGCCACGCTACGCTCGGCAAGCTGTCTGAGCTCGGCGTGCCGTCGTTCGTCTTCATCAACGGGCTGGCGCTCGGAGGCGGGCTCGAGATCGGCCTGAACGCCGACTACCGCACCGTCGACTCGAGCGCACCGGCGATCGCGCTACCCGAGGTGTTCCTCGGCCTGATCCCGGGTTGGGGTGGGGCATGGCTGCTGCCGAACCTCATCGGCATCGAGAACGCACTGAAAGTCATCATCGAGAACCCGCTGAAGAACAACCGGGTGCTGAAGGGCCAGGATGCCTTCGATCTCGGCATCGCGGACGCCATCTTCGGGCCTGCGGACTTCCTCGAGGACTCGATCAAGTGGGCGGACGGCGTCATCTCGGGCAAGACCAAGGTGAAACGAGCGAATGAGCCGGGCAAGCTCGAACGTGCCGTCAAGTGGGACATCGCGATCAATATCGCAACCAAGATGCTCGAGAGTCGCATCGGGCGGGTGGCGAAGTCGCCGTACGCCGCTCTGGCGTTGCTGAAGGCAGCGAAGAACACCGACAAGAAGACCGGGTTCGCCGCTGAGGATGAGGCGCTTGCGACCCTCATCTCGGGTGACCAGTTCCGGGCATCCATGTACGCGTTCGACCTGGTCCAAAAGCGCGCGAAGCGGCCGGCCGGGGCCCCCGACAAGGCGATCGCCAAGAAGGTCACGAAGGTCGGTGTCATCGGGGCAGGCCTCATGGCGAGCCAGTTCGCGCTGCTGTTCGTCCGTCGCCTCCAGGTTCCCGTGGTCATCACCGACCTCGACCAGGATCGAGTCGATAAGGGTGTCGCGTACATCCACGACGAGATCGAGGCGCTGCTCGTAAAAGGCCGCATCTCAAAGGATGAGCGCAAACGCCTGCAGGCCCTCGTCACCGGCACGACCGACAAGGCAGACTTCGCCGACTGCGACTGGGTCATCGAGGCCGTCTTCGAGGAGCTCGGTGTCAAGCAGGATGTCTTCGCCGACGTCGAGCAGTACATCTCGCCCGAGGCTGTCCTGGCGACCAACACGTCGTCGCTTTCGGTCGAACAGATCGGCGCCAAGCTGAAGCACCCGGAGCGCCTTGTTGGCTTCCACTTCTTCAATCCGGTCGCGGTGATGCCGCTGATCGAGGTCGTTCGGACCCCTCAGACCGATGACGCATCGCTTTCGACCGCAATGGTAACGGCGGCAAAGCTCCGGAAGAACGCGGTCATCACTCGAGACACCCCCGGTTTCGTCGTCAACCGCGTGTTGGCGAAGGTGCTCGGCGAGGCGATGCACGCAGTCGACACGGGAACCCCATTCGAGGTCGTCGACGGGTCTGTCAAGCCGTTCGGGCTGCCAATGACACCGTTCGAACTCCTCGAGCTCGTAGGCCTGAAAGTCGGCGCTCACGTCCTCGACACGCATCATGCTGCCTTCCCCGACCGCTTCTTCGAGAGCGAAAACCTGCACAAGCTGGCCGAGCTCGGGCATATCTTCGAGCGCGACTCAAAGGGAAAAATCAAGGGTTACGACCCCAAGGCGATTGCGATCGTCAAGGGCGGGACGACTCCGATGACGGGCGAAGAACTCCGCATCCGCATCGAGGACGGCCTGGCGGATGAGATTCACCGCATGTTGGATGATCAGGTCGTCGCCGCCGCTGAGGACATCGACCTCTGCCTGATCCTCGGTGCCGGTTATCCCTTCCAGATGGGTGGCGTCACGCCGTACCTCGACCGAGTCGGGGCCTCTGAGCGCGTCTTCCACGACACGTTCCATCACCCGGTCATCCGCGGAACCGACTGACCAACGCTGAGCGGGGCGGGCGAGGCAGCAGCTTCGCCCGCCCCGCTCGTGCGAAGCTGAACGAATGCGGACTGCAGCGCCCCGACTGCGGCTATGGGCTCCGGCACTGGTCGTATATGCCATTTCGCGCATCTACTCGACCGCGCTTCTGCTTGTGGCATACGGCTTGGGCCGCGATCACACCTTCGCCTTCGGTAGCCCACGCGGCCCGCGCAGCTTTCTCAGCTTCCTGGATTTCCTCAGTGCCTGGGATGGCACGTACTACCGCAGCATCGCGCTGCACGGGTATCCTTCGGAGCTCCCGCACTTCGCGGATGGCAGTGTCGAACCCAATCAATGGGCCTTCCTGCCCCTGTTCCCGTTGCTGGCCCGCGGTCTCACGACCGCAACGACCCTCAATGTCGATGCGGCAGGCATCCTCCTGTCGATTGTTTGCGGGGCCCTGGCAACGGTGGTGCTCGCTCGTTTGGTCGCACCGCGCGTCGGTGAGCGCGCCGCGACCTGGACCGCGGCGTTCTTCGCGTTCGGCCCGGCCGCGTTCGTGCTGCAACTCCCCTACGCCGAGAGCCTGTTTTGCCTCCTCATCTTTGGATGCCTTGTCGCGATGGTGACGCGACGGTATCTCCTGGTCGCCGTGCTCGGCGTATTCGCCGCTTTCACGCGACCGGGCGAGCTGGCGATATCGCTGGCGCTCGGCATCCTGTTCCTTATTCGACTGCGGGATCGTGACACCTTCCCCGTTGCCGAACGGGCTCGAATGCTGGCAGCCGGGGTAGTGACAGGCCTTGCGGGGCTCGCCTGGCCCGTGATCGCCGGAATCGTGACCGGCGTGCCGAACGCCTATGTCGAGACCGAGCTCTCGTGGTGGACAGGATTTGTCGGCCATGCGGCCTTCGTGCCGTTCACGCCGTGGTTCCTGCTGGCTGGTCGATGGCTCGGGATCCTGGGTCTCATCGCCGTCATCGTCGTTCTGGCCTTCGCCGGATGGTTGATGTGGCGGCGGACAGTGCGCGAGTTCGAGCCCGCAATCCGGTGGTTCTCGTTCTCGTATCTCATTTACCTGGTGGGAGTGTTGCTGCCGCAACAGAGCGTAGTCAGGATGCTCATGCCGCTCTCCCCCATCCTCGGGGTGCCCTGGATCTCGACGTCCAGGGCACGCCGACGCGCGCTGCTCACGATCTGCATCGTGCTACAGCCGGTCAGCGTGCTCCTCTTGTGGCTGGTCGGCTACCCCTGACGCGACTGCCGCCTACCGGTTGAGGGGCGACATGTCGGCGTAACGATCGCCGGCTGGTGCCTCCACGCCTTCGAGGTTTGCCAGCTGGCTCGCGGTGAGGGTGAGTTCATCGGCAGCAGCGTTGTCTTCGAGATTCCTGATCTTCGTGGTGCCCGGGATCGGGGCGATGTCCTCTCCCTGGGCGAGCAACCACGCGAGTGCGACCTGGCCAGCTGTGGCGCCGGCGTCGCGGGCCACGGCATCTACCTGTTCGACGATCCGGATGTTCGCGGCCAGGTTCTCGCCCTCAAACCGTGGGTTGTTGCGGCGAAAGTCCGTCTCATCGAGCTGGTCAAGCGAACGGATGGAGCCGGTCAGGAATCCTCGGCCGAGCGGCGAATACGCCACGAATCCGATGCCGAGTTCGCGAACGGTGGGCAGGACCTCGGCCTCAGGGTCGCGCGTCCAGAGCGAGTACTCGGTCTGCAGCGCCGTGACGGGATGCACGGCGTGAGCCCGGCGGATCGTCGCTGGAGCGGCCTCCGATAGTCCGTAGCCGAGGATCTTCCCCTCCTCGATGAGCTCGGCCAACGCGCCGACGGTCTCCTCGATCGGAGTATTCGGATCCATCCGGTGCTGGTAGTAGAGGTCGATTCGATCGGTGCCGAGACGCTTCAGCGATCCCTCCACCGAAGCACGCACGTTCGCGGGGGAACCATCCAACTCGCGCTTGTCTTTCTCGTGGTTCCATGTGCCGAACTTGGTGGCGATGACCACCTCGTCGCGGAGGCTCTTCAGCGCCTTGCCAACGAGCTTCTCGTTCTCGTATGGTCCGTACATCTCGGCCGTATCGAAGAGGGTGATGCCGAGGTCCACCGCGCGGTGAATCGTGGCGATCGACCCGGCTTCATCGGTTCCGGCGCCGGTGTAGAACGCGCTCATCCCCATGCAGCCGAGCCCGAGGCGCGACACCTCGAGTCCGTTTGTACCGAGAGTGATCTTCTTCATGATGGGTTGATGCCTTTCTCGTAGAGATCGATCTTCTTGTCTATAGCGGCAAGGCTTGTGGTGATTTCGTCGAGCTGGGCGACGACCGTGACGCGGTGTGCGCGCAACAAGGCGTGCCGCGCCGCGAAAGTCGCATCACCGCCTCGCACGAGGTCGACGTATTCGCGCACCCTCGCGATGGGCATCGCCGTCGAGCGCAGCTTGGTCAGAAAGAGGACCCAGGTGATATCGCCCGGCGCATACCTTCGGTGGCTGGATGATGCGCGATCGACTCCCCCGAGCATGAGTCCTTCACGTTCGTAGTACCGCAGCGTGTGAGTCGAAAGTCCTGTGAGTTCCGCGGCTTCCGAGATGGAGACGGCGTCGTCGACGAGTGTCATGACCTCAGGCTAGAACTTAGAGCGCACTCTAAGTCAATTCGGGCTATTGCGCGATTTCTGAACATGTTCAATAATGATTTCTGAACACGTTCAGAAAAGGGCAGACAATGGGCAAGAGCGAAGACACCCGTGCAAAGATCGCCGAGACAGCGATCGAGTCGTTCAGGGAGCGCGGCTATGAGCAGACGACCATCCGGCTGATTGCTGACGAAGCCAATATCTCCGTCGGAAACGCCTACAACTACTTCCCGACGAAGAACCATCTGGTGCAGGAGCTCTACCTCCGCGTTCAAGGTGATCACCGGGCGCGCGTCACCCCCCTGTTGACTACGACGACCGATATTGCCAAACGGCTCGAGATCGCGCTTCTCACGGGCATCGACGCAATCGGTCCATTCCACGACTCAGCGCCGGGCTTCCTTGCGGCGGCAATCTCCCCTACCTCAGCGGTCAGTCCTTTCGGTGATGACGCTGCCGCGCCGCGCGACATGGCCGTCAGCGTCTTCAGGGACGTCGTGGACGGATCGACGAACGCCATCCCGGCCGACCTGAAGAAGCAACTCCCGGAGCTGCTCTGGATGGCGTACATGGGACTCACACTCTTCTGGGTCTACGACAATTCGGAGGGCCAGGCGAAGACCAGGAAGCTGGCCGTGCGGGCGGCGAAGCTGTTCGGCACCATTCTTCCGCTGGCACGCCTCCCGTTCGTACGTGGACCGTTGAACGAACTCCTCGATATCGTCCGCGAGGCTCGCTCGTGAGGTTCGGGCGACGGGACGTTGCGGTCGGTTCGGCCCTAGCGCTCGTGCTGTTCACCGGATCCCTCACTGTCGTCGCCTCGATCTACCTGGGGGCGAGTGCCGTGTACGTGACCCTCTCGACGCCGAGGTCGTCGTGGGACGATGGTGCGTTCGCTTCACAGTTCAACGGCAGCGACGGCGTCGTCGTGTTCGGCATCCTGCTGTTGGCCATCCTCTGCACGCTCGTCGTCACGAGCCTTGCGCTCCTGGTCTTTGGGCCAATCGCGGGCCTTGTCAGCATCGCACTGCGGCCGGTGAACGCCTGGCCCGTGCACCTGGTCGCGTACTTCGTGCTGGGGTTTGTCGCGGCCATCTGTGTTGAGGTGGTTTCACTCTCTTCGACCCACGATCTGTGGGCCCTCCTGGCAAACCCCTTCACCGTCGCGCTTGCCATGCTTGCCGGGGCCAGCGCCGCGGCGGGATGGATCGTCGCCTGGCGTTCGTCACTGAAGCGCAAACGAGCCCAGGCTGAGCTCATCGCACTTCGCGCGCTCGTTGCGGCCGATCCGAGCAGACTGCAGTTCCGAGACGAGCGCTTCTAACGGCGCACGAAATGGGCGAGCGCCGTCGCAGGCGAAGGAGTTAGTGCCCGTCGCGCTCAGCGTCGGCACGGATCGAGCGCACGGAGTCTTCTGGCAGGGGGCGGGCGACCGGGATTCGGCTCCCCAACACCTGGGCCACCAGGTCTCGCGCGATCTTCTGCGGGTTGAGGTCAACCATGTCGAGGATCTCTTCGCGCGTTCCGTGCGGGAGGAACTGGTCTGGTAGACCGATCTCGGTGACCGCGGTGTCGACGCTCGCTGCACGGAGATCCTGGCGGATGCGCGTTCCAATACCGCCGACGCGCACGCCATCCTCGATGGAAACGACGATGCGGTGATCACTTGCCATGTCGATGACGCTCTGCGGAACAGGGACCACCCAGCGCGGGTCGACAACGGTCGCGCCGATCCCCTGGGCCGCCAGGCGATCCGCGACCTGCAGCCCAAGGTCGGCCATCGGGCCAACCGTCACGATCAGGACATCCTTGTGAGCTCCCTCGCGAAGCACCTCGACGCCGTCTGCTGTGCGCCGCACTGGCTCGTGCTCGACGCCGACACTGCCGCGTGCGAATCGGATGACCGTCGGTGCGTCCTCGATGACGACTGCCTCGCGGAGTTCCTCACGAAGCCGCGTCGCGTCCCGCGGGGCCGCGAGGCGGATGTTCGGGACAACCTGCAGGATCGAGAGATCCCACATTCCGTGGTGACTCGCGCCATCGGGGCCGGTGACTCCCGCCCGGTCGAGAACGAATGTAACGCCGGCCTTGTGGAGGGCGACGTCCATCAGTACCTGGTCGAACGCGCGGTTGATGAACGTGGCATACAGCGCGACCACGGGATGCAGCCCCCCGAAGGCCAGGCCGGCGGCCGAAGCGACCGCGTGCTGCTCCGCGATCCCGACATCGAATACCCGCCCCGGGAACTTCTCCGCAAATCGGTGCAGCCCTGTTGGGCGAAGCATCGCGGCCGTGATGCCGACGATCCTGGGGTTGTCTTCTGCGATGTGCAGGATCTCATCCGCAAAGACCGATGTGAAGGATGGCTTGCTCGCGACTTCGACCGGCTCCCCCGTCTCCGGGTCGATCTGGCCGACAGCGTGGAACTGGTCTGCTACATCGAGAACGGCGGGCTCGTAGCCCCGACCCTTCTCCGTGATGGCGTGAACTATGACCGGCGCACCGTAGTTCTTGGCCTGTTCGAGCGCTTGCTTGAGGGCCTGGATGTCGTGGCCATGAACGGGTCCGATGTATTTGATGTCGAGGTTCGAGTACAGGGCCTCGTTGTTGGTGAAGCGGGACAGGAAGCCGTGCAGGCCGCCTCGCACTCCGCGGTAGAAGGCGCGCGCCGGGCCGCCGAGATGGGCGAACAGGTTGCGGCTCGAGAGGTGCAGGTTGCGGTAGGCCCGGCGCGTGCGCACGCTGTTGAGGAACCGCGCCATCCCCCCGATCGTCGGCGCATACGAGCGGCCATTGTCGTTGACGACGATGATCAGGCGACGTGAATTGTCGTCGCTGATGTTGTTCAGCGCCTCCCACGTCATACCGCCGGTGAGCGCGCCGTCGCCGACCACCGCGACAACGTAGCGGTCATCCTGCCCTGTCATCGCAAACGCCCTGGAGATGCCGTCGGCCCAGGAGAGCGAACTGGATGCGTGTGAGCTCTCGACGATGTCGTGCTCGGATTCCGCCCTGCTCGGGTAGCCCGAAATGCCGCCAAGCTGCCGAAGACCGCTGAAATCCTGGCGACCTGTCAGCAGCTTGTGAACGTAACCCTGGTGGCCGACATCCCAGACGATCGCGTCGCGCGGCGAATCGAACACCGAGTGGATCGCCATCGTCAGCTCGACGATGCCGAGATTCGGCCCGAGATGCCCTCCGGTCTTCGAGACAGACGCCACGAGAAAGTCCCGAATCTCCGCCGCGAGATCGACGAGCTGCGCTTCGGACAGCCCGTCGAGATCGCGGGGACCATGGATGTTCTCGAGCAGACTCACCACTTCACCTTACGTGACGAGCCCACCAAATCGGCGGTTAGACCAGCGAGCGAAGCACGTACTGAAGGATCCCACCGTTGCGGTAGTAGTCGGCTTCACCGGGGGTGTCGATGCGAACGACCGCATCGAATTCCACGGCCTGCTTGCCTGGATCCGAGTGATCGCTCGGCTCCGCAACAACGTGCACCGTCCTCGGCGTCGAACCGTCGTTGAGCGCCTCGATGCCCGAGATGCTGACCATCTCCGTGCCATCCAGCCCCAGGCTTTCCGCGGTCTCACCCAGCGGGAACTGCAGCGGGATGACGCCCATGCCAATGAGATTCGACCTGTGGATGCGCTCGAAGCTCTCCGCGATGACGGCATGCACACCAAGAAGCGATGTGCCCTTAGCCGCCCAGTCGCGGCTCGAGCCCGAGCCGTACTCCTTGCCCGCGAAGATCACGAGCGGGGTGCCTGCGGCTTGGTACCGCTCGCTTGCGTCATAGATGAACGCCTGCGGACCGTCGGCCTCGGTGAAGTCGCGCGTGTACCCACCCTCGACGTTGTCGAGAAGCTGGTTTCGCAGCCGGATGTTCGCGAAGGTTCCCCGGATCATGACCTCGTGGTTACCCCGGCGCGAACCGTAGGAGTTGAAGTCCTTGCGGTCGACACCGTGATCGTTCAGGTAGCGACCCGCCGGGCTGTCCGCTTTGATCGAGCCAGCCGGGCTGATGTGGTCGGTCGTGACAGAGTCGCCAAGTTTCGCGAGCACGCGAGCGCCGACAATGTCGCTGACCGGCGTGGTCTCGAGCGTCATTCCGTCGAAGTACGGGGGCTTGCGCACGTAAGTCGAGTTGTCGTCCCACTCAAAGGTGGAGCCGGTCGGGGTCGGCAGCGAACGCCAGCGATCGTCACCGTCGAAGACGGCGGCGTACTCGTGGGTGAACATGTCGGTCGAGATCGACTCATCGATCGTCTTCTGGACCTCGGATGCCTCGGGCCAGATGTCTTTCAGGAACACATCGTTGCCGTCCTGGTCGGTGCCAAGCGCGTCGATCTCGAAATCAAAGTTCATCGAACCGGCAAGAGCGTAGGCGATGACCAGCGGCGGCGAAGCCAGGTAGTTCATCTTCACGTCCGGGTTGATTCGACCCTCGAAGTTGCGGTTTCCGGAGAGGACGGCCGTCACCGCGAGATCGTTCTGGTTGACAGCCGCGGAAATCTCGTCCTCGAGCGGGCCGGAGTTACCGATACAGGTCGTGCAACCGTAGCCAACCGTGTAAAAACCGAGGTCTTCGAGATACGCGGTGAGGCCTGCCTTTTCGTAGTAGTCGGTGACCACCTTGGAGCCGGGTGCCAGCGTGGTCTTCACCCACGGCTTCGCCTTCAGGCCCTTCTTGGACGCATTCCGCGCCAGGAGGCCAGCAGCGAGCATGACGCTCGGGTTCGAGGTGTTCGTGCAGGAAGTGATCGCCGCGATCGCGACGGCCCCATGGTCGAGCGTGAATTTCGCGCCACCCGCGAGTTCGACCTCGGTGGGCTTCGAGGCCGCATGCGGCGCGTGGCTCACGTGCGAGTGAGAGAGGTCGTGAGCGCGGTCTTCGTCCTGTGCCGTGAACCCGATCGGGTCAGATGCGGGGAAGGTCCCCTCAACCGCGGCGTCCACGAACGACAGGTCGTTGTCTGCGTAGTCCGCGAGATCCTTCTCGAACTGGCTCTTGGAGACGCTCAGCTCGATCTTGTCCTGCGGACGCTTCGGGCCGGCGATCGACGGGACGACGGTTGCGAGGTCGAGCTCGAGGTACTCGCTGTATCTCGGTTCGCTGGATGGGTCGTGCCACAGCGATTGCAGCTTCGAGTACTCCTCGACGAGCTGAATCTGGTCCTCTTCTCGACCGGTCATGCGCAGGTAGTCGAGCGTGACCTGGTCGATCGGGAACATTGCGGCCGTCGAACCGAACTCCGGGCTCATGTTGCCGATGGTTGCGCGGTTCGCCAGCGGAACCTGCGCGACGCCTTCTCCGTAGAACTCGACAAATTTGCCGACCACGCCGTGCTTTCGAAGCATCTGGGTGATTGTTAGCACGACATCCGTCGCGGTCACGCCGGTGGGGATCGCGCCAGAAAGCTTGAAGCCGACGACCTTCGGAATCAGCATCGAAACTGGCTGGCCGAGCATTGCGGCCTCGGCCTCGATACCGCCGACACCCCACCCGAGCACACCAAGGCCGTTGACCATCGTGGTGTGAGAGTCGGTGCCGACGAGAGTGTCAGGGTAGGCGCGCAGCTTGCCGTCTACTGTGCGGGTGTAGGTGACTCGAGCAAGGTACTCGATGTTGACCTGGTGCACGATGCCGGTTCCCGGGGGAACGACCTTGAAGTCCTCGAACGCGGTCTGGCCCCAGCGAAGGAACTGGTAACGCTCGCCATTTCGCTCATATTCGATCTCGACGTTGCGCTCGAGTGCGTTCTCGGTTCCGAACAGGTCTGCGATCACCGAGTGGTCGATGACGAGCTCTGCGGAAGCAAGCGGGTTGATCTTGGTCGGGTCGCCGCCGAGGTTCGCAACGGCCTCACGCATAGTGGCCAGGTCGACGATGCATGGCACACCGGTGAAGTCCTGCATGATCACACGCGAGGGGGTGAACTGGATTTCGGTATCAGGCTCCGCCGCCGGGTCCCATGAGCCGAGCGCCTCGATCGACGCCTTCGTCACATTGGCGCCGTCCTCCGTACGCAGGAGGTTCTCCAGCAGCACCTTCAGGCTGAACGGGAGCTTCGCAGCGCCCGGTACCGTGTCGATACGAAATACCTCGTACTCGGTCGATCCGACCTTCAAAGTGTCTTTCGCACCGAAGCTGTTTACCGCAGTCATTTGCCGTCTCCCTTGCTGACCTGACTCAATACTCGCCGCCAGCGCTAACGCCTGCCAGCAAGGCAAGCCTAAGCCTCGACATTCGCCGAATAGGTGGCTACCAGGATGACGAACGTGTGAACGCCGTGCTCCAAAAGTATCTCGATATCAAGATAAATCTAGCACCATTTCGAGAGGCCGACCGCGCCGATCTCAGGGGGTCGGGAGCTGCGGCTTGTCATCTGGGGCGGCATCCTCGTCTGCTTCGGCCGCGCGACCGGCGTACGCGCCGCGAACCAATAACCAGGTGACCCAGAGGAATGCGGCATACAGCGGCACGCTCGTGATGAGGCGCACGATTCCGAGCGCAGGCACGTTGCCCGCGATGTAGAGCGGTACCTCGAGGGCGAGTCGAATGACGAACAGCCCGACCCAGAGCCAGGTTGCGATCGTGAGGATGCGGCGCTTGGCAGCATCGCTCCGCCACCCGGTCAGGTCGCCGAACAGAGCGCCGACGACGATGCCGATCAGCGGCCAGCGAACCGCCAGAGACACGAGCAGCGCGACGAGGAAGACGACGTTGATCGCGATGCCCGGCAGGAAGTTGGTCGACGCCTTGTTGGTCAGCAGTGTGAGGGCCGCGGTGAAGGCGAGCCCAACGGCGCCTGCGATCGCGCTCGTCATCGACGACCTGGCGCCGGCACGTGCCACAACGAAGACGAGGGCGAGGACGACGGGGATGATGACAGACAGTGCGAGGTTTCCGCCCTGTTTGGTCAGCCCGCCCGTGGAGAGGTAGATGACCAGGAACCCGATGCCGGGTACGACAGACTCCACGATGCCGCGAACCCCACCAATGGCGCCGAGGAGCGCGGTTCCACTCGGGGTCTCCCCGGGCTTCAACTGGCCGAGACCGCTCTTCTTCGCCGCCTCAGCGAACGCCTCCGAGAAGCTCTGGGGGCGCTCGTCCGGCGTGTCACCGCCGGTCAGCTCGTCGTTGTTTCGCGCCACGCTCAGACGTCCGTGGATGTCGCAGGAATATGCAGGGGGATGAGGTCGCGCGGAGGCATCGGCGTCGATCCGCGCACCACAACCACGCTGCGGAAGACGTCCTCGATCTGCGCCGCAGCGTCCGGATTAACCGTTCCCTCGCCGGAGATGACGCCGCGCAGGAACCAGCGAGGTCCGTCTACCCCAACGAATCGCACGAGTCTTGACCCTTCCGGGCCACCGAGGCTCGCGGGGATCTGCGCGTGCACTTCTGGCCCGAACGGGCCGTCGGCGATACGAGTGGTGCCGCCCTGCTTCTGGATCTGGTCGACGATCTGGTCACGAATCTCGTTCCACAGTCCGCTGGTACGAGGAGCCGCGAATGGCTGCACCTGCAGCGTTGAACCGGCGTAGTCCATGCCGACGGCGACGACCCGGTTGGATCCCTCCTCGACTTCGAGGCGCAGCTGGAGATTCTCTCGCGGGACGACCTTCACTCCCCCGAGATCGACGTACGGGCGAACCGCGTTGGCCTCGCTGTCATCCAGCGGACCCGCCGTGGCCCGGTCTGCCGGCGCCGACTTTGGCTCTTCGACGCCTTCGTCTTCCGTGCCACTGTCGATATCGCTCACGCCTGGACTCCTGCCTGCTGGGGATTCGGTTGGTCTTGATGTTGTTCGCTATAGCCGGTGGAGCCGAAGCCACCCTCGCCACGGCTGCTGTCCGGCAGGGTCTCGACCTGCACGAATCGTGCCAGCGTTACGGGCTGGACGATTATCTGCGCGATTCGATCACCGACCGCGACAGGATACGCCTCGACGAGGTCGGTATTCAGAAGTGTCACCCGGATTTCGCCCCGGTACCCGGCATCCACTGTTCCCGGGCTGTTGACGATGGTGATCCCGTGCTTCGCAGCCAGGCCGCTGCGCGGAACTACGAAGCCGACGTAGCCGTGCGGAAGAGCGATCGAAACGCCCGTACCGACAGTCGCACGCTCGCCGGGCTCCAGGACGAGAGCTTCGGCGGCGTAAAGGTCAGCTCCCGCATCTCCCGGATGCGCGTATTGCGGCACCTGCCCGGACGAGATGAGAACGTCGATCGCTTCAGTCACGTGTCGAGGGTAGTGCAGAACGATGCGTCGCCACCCCTAACTCGGCGAGCAGGGATTCGATACGACCGCGGATGTCGTCGCGCACCTCGCGCACGATTTCGATCGGCTGGCCCGCGGGGTCGACGAGGTCCCAGTTCTCGTAGCGCTTGCCCGGGAAGATCGGGCAGGTGTCGCCACAACCCATGGTGATGACCACGTCTGACTCCCTCACCGATTCCGTCGTGAGGATCTTCGGGCTGGTGCCGGCGATGTCGATGCCCTCCTCCTTCATCGCCTGGATCGCGACGGGGTTGACCTGGTCGGCCGGCTCCGAACCAGCTGACAAGACCTCGATGCGATCACCACCGAGTGCCTGCGCGAATCCCGCAGCCATCTGCGACCGACCGGCGTTGTGAACGCAGACGAACAGAACTGTTGGCTTACCCACCATGACTTGCTCCTCAGGTGATAGCGCTGCGTCGGTGCATTACTGTCGAGCATCTCCCGGGCGAAAGCCCCCGTAAGGGGTGATGTGCGTTTTGTACCCCTGGGGTACATTTGTACTCAGGATTCGCAGCTCGGGTAAGCGAGCGGATCGCGTTACGGCCCCCGCGATATTCGGGTTATCGCGGGGGCCAATCCTATTTCGGGCAGAGCGTCGGGCCTCGTAGCGTTCGTGCATTGTCCAGATAAAAGTCTGGTGCAATAGACCCATGCTGATTTATCGCGAGCGACTGCTTCCTGGTCCGTGGGTGTTCATCATCTGCGGCCTCCTGATTCCGGCGAGCCTGCTCGTGTTCCTGCCCATCAACGAGACGCTCGGCGTCATCAGTGCCGTCGTTCTGTACGTTGCTGCCGCGGTGCTGCTGGTGCTCGGTTCACCTCGCATCGAAGTGACAGACACCGAGCTGCTCGCCGGGCGCGCACGTTTGCCGCTCGCGAATGTTGGCGAGGCGACGGGGTACACCGGCACGGAAGCCACTGCAGAGCGCGGCGTTCGGCTGGATGCCCGCGCCTGGCTGGTCATCCGCGGCTGGATCTCACCCGTTGTGAAAGTGATTGTCGACGACGTGAACGACCCGGCGCCGTATTGGCTCGTGTCGACTCGGAACCCGAAGGCGCTGATCGCAGCGCTCGCTCAGGCGCACACACACGCCTGAGCGCGAACGCTGCTGTGGTGCAGGGGTCGAGCGGCCTTACGCCGCGCATTCCATGCAGATCGGTCCGAGCTTCTCTTCGTGATCGAGCTGCGAGCGGTGCTTCACGAGGAAGCAGCTGACACAGGTGAATTCGTCGGCCTGCGGGGGCAGCACCACGACGTCGAGATCGAGATCTGAGAGATCCTGACCGGCGAGCTCGAAGCTGCCGGGGTTGTCTGCGTCATCGACATCCACCTGGCCAGACATCTTGTCTGGGACGCGCTCCTTGAGGGCCTCGATGCTGTCGGAGTCATCGTCGGTCTTGCGGGGTGCGTCGTAATCGGTTGCCATGCCCATCCACTTCTTTGGCG
>DASYEE010000125.1:0-1692 GCA_036499165.1 Galbitalea sp.
CCAGAACGGCAAAGACGTCAGACGGCAACTATCAGCAACTACAACTCTCAGAAACTGCAGTTCTTCTGACAGTTGCTGTTGCTGACAGTTCCCGTCTGAGAGTTATGCCGTAAAGCCCAGAGCTCTCAGCTCAGCTCCCAAACAACCCCGACCACATCCCCTTGCTCTTCTCCGCCGGCGGAACCTCCCGCCGCGGGGTCGTGCTCGGCGGGCGGTAGCTCGCGGGAAACTGCTTCGCGAGGTGCGCCTGCAGCCGCTCGGGTGAGCCTGGCGCCTTCTGCTTGGCGCACCACTCGTCGAGTGACATCCCGAACATCGCCGCGTTCGGCCGCAACATCGGATCCTTCGCGATCGCGAGCGAGAGCAGCCCGGTGATGCTCTGGTCCAGGTCGGGCAGCAGGCCGCGCAGGTCGGGCGACGGCGCGATGACCACCTCGTCGAGCGCCGCCTCGGTCTCGTGCTCGCGGAAGAGCTGCTGGAGCGCGAGCAGCTCGAACAGCACGACGCCGGTCGAGAAGACGTCCGTCCGCCAGTCGACGTTCTCGCCGACGATCTGCTGCGGGCTCATGTAGTGCTTCTTGCCGATCGTCATCCGGCGCTCCTCCGCCGGATCGCGCATCGAGCGAGCCTTGGCGATGCCGAAGTCGGCGAGCTTCACCTGGCCGTCCCACGTCAGCAGGACGGTGCCGGGCGACACATCGCGGTGGACGATGTACAGCCGGTTGCCGGCGTCGTCCACGAAGTTGTGCGCGTAGTCGAGCGCGCGGCAGATGCGGCTCACGATGTACGCCGCGAGCGGCGCGGGCATCGCCTCACCGACCGCGCGATGGTGGTCGATGAGCGCCCGCAGCGTGACCCCGCGGATGTACTCCATCGCCATGTAGAACTCGCCGCCGACCTCCTCGAACTGGTAGATCTGCACGATGTTCCCGTGGACGAGGTTCGCGGAGAGCTTCGCCTCGTCGATGAACAGCTGGAGCCACTCCGGCTGCGTCGCGTACTTGTCGTGGATCACCTTCAGCGCGACGCGCTTGGTGAAGCCGCGGTCGCCCATCTGCTCGGCCTCGTAGACGGTCGCCATCCCGCCGCTCGCGATGCGGCGGAGAAGGCGGAATCGTCCCTTGTACTCGATCGTGCGAAGGGCGTCGGGCATTCGGGAGGTCAGCCTCCCTTCTCGTCGGCGGACGGCCCGTACATGCCCGGCACGGGCACGTCGTTCAGGCGCAGGTAGACGCCGAGCTGGGCGCGGTGGTGGATGATGTGGTTCATCACGAAGGAGCGCAGCACGGCCGCGCGGGGCATCGAGAAGATCGTCTGGCCGCCGGCCTTGAGGGTCCACGGCTTGGCGAGGTGGTCGTCGCTGACGCCCGCGATGGCCGTTCGCGCTGCGGCGACCTTCTGGTCGAACGACGCGAGGAGCTTGTCGCGGGACTCGAGTTTCTGCGGCGTGGGGCGGGGTGCGCCCGGGGGTGCAAAGTCGAGTTCGTCCTTGTGGATCGCCTCCGTCACCCAGTGCGGCAGGTCGGCGACGTGAAGGGCCAGCCAGCCCAGAGAACCGGACTTCGCGTGCGGCTTGAAATCGGCCTTATCTACGGGGACCCGTTCAAGGACTTTACGGGTACTTGCCATTTCGGTGTCGAACTCGGGAAGCAGGGCATCTCGAATAGCCATCTTTCGATCCTCCAACAGGTT
>DASYEE010000126.1:0-2502 GCA_036499165.1 Galbitalea sp.
TCCGGAGCCTGCGATGTGCTGCGATGTAGTGCGCGAATCTGCCGCCGAAGTCGGTCGGGGAGCACCTGCTCGAGTTTCAGGAGCGCTCGAGTGCTACTCTCCTCGACGCCGCCTACGCCGCCGGCAGCGCTCAGCCCGATCGCGACAGCGACCGCCTCGTCGTCATCGAGAAGCAGCGGTGGAAGGGACGCGCCGGCGCCCAGCCGATAGCGACCGTTCGTGCCACGCGAAGCATCGACCGGGTAGCCGAGGGTACGCAGCCTGTCGATGTCGTTGCGAACTGTGCGGGGTGTGACAGCAAGTCGTCTCGCGATTTCGGTACCCGATAATCCGCCCGGATGCTGTATCAGCGACAGCAGCGCGAGCAGGCGCGAGGATGTTTGGAGCACGATGAAATCTTCGCACACTAGGAACCTAATGTTCCTATATCGGTTTTACCGTGTAGTCATGACAACAACGAAGAGCTCCGGCTCAGACATCCGTCCCTTCCGTGTCGAGGTCGCCCAGGCCGATCTCGATGACCTTCGGGCGCGCCTCGCTCGCACTCGTCTTCCACAGGCCGCGCCCGGGGACGACTGGGACTACGGAACGCCGAACTCCTACCTGTCCGAGACAGTCGAGCATTGGCGCTCCGCGTTCGACTGGCGTGCACAGGAGGCACGGATGAACGAGTTCCCGCATTACCTGACCGAAATCGACGGGCAGACCGTGCACTTTGTCCACGTGCCCTCGGTGGAAGAGGGCGCGACCCCGCTTCTGCTCACTCACACCTACCCGGGATCCTTCGTCGACTTCCTGGACCTGATCGGGCCGCTCACCGATCCAGTCGCCTACGGCGGCAATGCTCAGGATGCGTTCTCGGTCGTCGTGCCGTCTATCCCCGGGTTCGGGTTTAGTACTCCGCTTGTCGACCGCGGCTGGACCATGGCGCGCGTGGCCCGCACCTTCGACACGCTGATGCGCCGTCTCGGGTACGAGAGTTACGGCTCGCACGGAAGTGACGCCGGCGCGATGGTGTCGCGTGAACTCGGCCTGCTGAACCCGCAGGGATTCCTCGGGCTGCACGTGCTGCAGCTGTTCTCGTTTCCGTCCGGTGATCCGAGCGAATTCGAGAATCTCGGGCCGGAGGACTATGCGGCACTCGAGTTCATGCAGTGGTTCCAGGCACACGCGGGCTTCTCTGCGATCAGCGCTTCTCGCCCGCAGACTCTCGCGGTCGGCCTCTCGGATTCACCCGTTGGCCAGCTCGCGTGGAACGAACTGTTCAACAACTTTGGGAATGGAACGAGCCTGCTCACGATCGATCAGATTCTGACCGAGGTCTCCCTCTACTGGTTCACGAATACCTCGGCGACGGCCGCGCGGTTCTACCTCGAGGAGGTGAGGGCGGCTGCCGGGCCAACGGTCAACACGGCGCCCACCGGGGTCGCGGTCTTCGCGGACGACTTCATATCGGTGCGCAGCTTCGCGGATCGGGACAACAGCAACATCGTGCACTGGAACCGGTTCGAGAAGGGTGGTCACTTCGCGGCTCTTGAGGTGCCACTGCTTGTGGCCGGCGACATCCGTGCGTTCTTCGGGGGACTGCGACGCGCATAGGCGCGGGACTACGGCGATCGTCCGACAATCACGGTGCACGACGGTCGGGCGGATGTTCGATCAGCTAGTTGAGCGCGGGCAAGTCGACGGGGATGACTCCGTTGCCATAGAGATCGAGAGCGAGATCGCGCAGCGCGAGCAAACCAGCGCGCTGCGGCAACGGACCATATGAGATTCGCGCGATGCCCAACTCCTGGTATTCGGCGGCGGTGAGCACTCCCGGGAATGGCAATCCGATGACGCTCACCTTGTTGGGTCCCAATTCAGACACGACGTACTGGACCGATTCGCGGTCGAACAGCCCGGGGATGAACACGAGGGCGGCGCCCTCGTCAAGGAACGCCCTGCCGCGCTTGATGGCCTCGGCGAGGCGTTCGGGCATCGGGTCCTTGCTCTTCGCGATCGCGTCCGTGCGCGCGTTCAGCTGGAAGGGCAGGCCCTCCGCCTCGGCCGCCTTGACGATCGCTCGCACCCGAGCGACCGATTCGTCGAATGGCCTCCGCCGATCTTCGACGTTCGCGCCGACGGCGCCGATCGCGATCGCTCGTCGGATGGTTTCCCCGGGCTCGTCGTATCCATCGTCGAGGTCGGCTGTCACCGGCAACTCAGTGGCTTTCACGATGACTTCGACCGCATCGAGAGCAACCTGCAGCGGCATCCCGCCGTCGGGGTAGCCGTGGCTCGCCGCGATCGAATGGCCAGCGGTGGCAATGGCCCTGGTCTCGGGGAGGTCGGCGACGACCTTCGTGGAGATGGCATCCCAGACATTGACGACACGGAGGATTTCGGGTGCCTGGTGCAGGGCGCGGAGGGCTTCCGCTTTCTGGTTTGTGGTCACCATGGAACGCTACCGCTCCTCGCCGGCGCCGCGCCTATGCGCCTCGCAGTCCCCGAAGAACGCAC
>DASYEE010000127.1:0-65898 GCA_036499165.1 Galbitalea sp.
GTCGAACATCGCAGCGAAGTCCTCGAGCTCCAGCGCGGCTAGGCTGCGACGCGGGACGACATCCACGTATCCAGACGCTGCAACGCACGGTCGAGCGCGCCAACGCCCAGGAGGCCAACGCTTCCGCCCAATACGAGGCCCGCGACGACATCCGTGGTCCAGTGAACGCCGAGATACACGCGGCTGGCGGCCATCGCAAGCGCATAGGGGGAACCGGCGATCACGAACCAGCGCCACCGCAGAAGCAGCATCAACACGACCACGAGAGTTCCCGCCTGGGTGGCGTGACCGGACGGGAACGACCAGCTGGCTTCGTGTACGAGGCCGTGGGGTGGACGCGCGCGATGGATCACCGTCTTCAGAAGCTGCACGAGCGCAGACGAGACAGCCATGACCACCACCAGGATGACGGCGGCGCGCCATCTCCTCGCAATCACGAACGCGATGGCAACCACGCCGGGAATGATGAGGTCCCCCAACGTGCCTGCACCAATCGTGGCCATGAACTTCGATACCGAAACCAACGCGCCGACGCGACCGCCGACAATCCACGAGTTCACCGCGCGGTCGAGCGCGAATGGGGAAGTTCTGTGAAACACAGATACGTCAATCGCAAGAGCGGTGAATGCCGCGAGCCCCGCGACAGCTATCCAAACCCAGACACGCCGCACCTGAAATCTCATCACCCCAAGCTCTCGTGGGCGGCTGGGGCTTTGCCCTTCAACAGGGGCATCTGAAGGACTTCGACCTGAAGGCTTGTGCAGAAAGCCGGCGGCTTACCAGGCGCTCGCGGGAGCTTTAAATGACGGAACGGGCGTCATCGACCAGTGGCTGCCGTTCGCGTAGTGGCTCGTCGACCACGGCGAAGCGAAGATCGCGTGCTGGATGACGTCGGCAGAAGCGCCGGACGCGAGCGCCGCCGCGATGGGTGCGAAGCCAGGGTTGTGGTGCAGGTTCTCGGCCGCCTTCTCTGCCGCGATCGTGAGGTTCGCGTATGAGCCGGTGCCCGCGTGGCCGCCGGAGCCGTAGCCGTTGTTGAGCGGGTTGTTGCGGTTCCACCAGTTGTTCGGGCCGTTCTCCTGGCGCATCCAGCGGGTGATCACGGCAACGCTCGTCGATGTCACGGGCCACTTGCCATCCACGAGCACGAGCGTTGCCCAGTCGAAGTTGGTTCCGCGGTTGACGTAGGTCTCGATGGCCGGTGTCGCGGAGTATGTGCCACGGGAGACATCCGCCTCTGGGGCCACGGCCGAAACCCTCAGTTTTTGTGCGTGACTGGTCTCGTATGCCCGCAGGACCGCGGCCTGCGAGGGCGATGGCGGTGGGGCGACCGAGAGGATCACCATCATCGAAAACGCCGCCAGCGCTGCCCCTGCGGCGAGCTTGCGCGTTGTGAATGAGGTCATGAGTATCGGGTCAATGTGCCCCGGATTCCGGGGCAGGTCCGTAAACCACCATAACAGGGGTCATTCCGGCACATCCAGTCAACATCCAGCAAGGTGCGATGGTGAGGGGCCGGCACCACCTGCCGGCCCCTCACGATCTCGCCGCTAGTTCGTGTAAGTCAGCGTGTTGCTGACCGACACCAGGGTGACGACCGCCGCCATGATGAATCCGCCGATGTACGGGTTGTTGGTCTCCCGGTAGATCTTGCGGCTCAGCACCGCAGCGAGCGGCAGGATGACGACGACCGGGAACAGCCAGATGCTGAAGATCCCGCCGAAGCCGTCGATCAGGTTACCCGTCACGAAGAAGTGCGAGTACTGCGCAATCACCAGGATGATCGGGGCCAGCCCGTTGAACAGGGCCAGCACCGCGGTGTTGCCCCACTCACGCCCACGGATCGTGAACCGGTTGAAGGCGTTGATCGCAACCGAGTTGGCCAGGAAGTACACCAGGAAGTACCCGATCACGAGGAACGCGTCCCAGAACTTGTCCGGCGTGAAGGTCGGGATGGCGAGCACCCAGAGCCTGAAGTCGGTGTTGAGGAAGTAGTTCAGCACAAACACGATCCCGTACGCAGCAGCTACGACGATGGCTCCGAGCAGGATGCCCTGCCAGAACTTCTTCCAGCCGGGCAGCACGCCGACCTCGCGCAGGCTCACGCCCGTCTTCTTCCCGAACAGCAGGTACGACAGGATCATGATGATGATCGTGGTCACGCCGTTGATCCCGGCCCAGAGCGCGATGAACCATACCGCTCCCTCCGGAATCAATGGCGGAGCCGCCGTGTAGGCGATCCCGCTCACCCACGAATTCTGGCTCAGCAGGATGTAACTGAAGCCCGAGATGAGCGCCGATACTCCGAGCGCACCCCAGAACCACGCGTGACCGCGACGGTCGCGACCGCCGAGGGTCGTGGGGGTGGTGACTCGCAGGCCGGCGAAGACGCGAGCGCCGAGAAGGAACTTCGCGAACGCGATCAGGAACATCGCGAACCCGATCAGTCCAATCGCATTGAAGAACTCCTTCAGCTGCCAGATCTGTGACCCGACCGCGATCGGGTTCGGGGTTCCGAGCGACTTATTGAAGAAGGTCAGGAGGGATGTGACCTCCTGCTTCGAGAACGGGCCCCACGGGTGGGTCTGCGCCGGGTTGTTGATCTCTCGGATCGCACTCGTGCCGTCCACGTCCTGCGTGTACGCCTTGAAGGATGTGCGCTTCGGCGAACTCGTCGGGTCTGCGCCGAAGTTCAGGAACGACTGTGCGTTCGCCGTCGAGAGGTAGTCGCGGGGTGCGGTTGCGCCCGTCTTTGTGTACGTGCGGAAGAAGAACTCGTCGTACTTGTCCGCCTGCACACCGACGTCGCGGCTGCCGTAGTAGTTGATGAACTTGCCCTTGGCGTCCGTGTAGATCGGGTCGTTGTCGACCAGGTACACCGACTTGATGAGGGGCGTCGCCGCCTTGTCATCGAGCGGAATGGCCCAGTTGGCGGCGCGCGCGCCGTTGGAGTGGCCGCTGATCCCGATCTTCGACGTGTCGACGTACGGCAGGGAAGCAATCTCCTTCACGCCGTCGTACATGCCGGTAGCGGCATCCATCTCGTGGCCGACCTTGAGGTCGGAGGAGTCCTCGTGGCCGTACATGTCTATCGACAGTACGACGTAACCGCGGCGAGCGAGCTCGACGTAGTTGGAGTCCTGCATCTCCTTGTTGTTCCACCAGCCGTGCGCCAGCACGATCGCCGGTCGCTTATCTGTTGCACTTGCTCCGTTCGGCTTCAGAAGCAGAGCGCTCATCGTCATGCCGGACGGAGTTTCCCAGCTCATGTTCTTGATGGTCACGGCCCCACCAGAGCTCTGCACGATCGCGGCGCCGATGGATGAGACCAGCATCACCACAAGCGACAGGACCAGCCAAAACCCGTTGGCTTTGTACAACTTCCTCTTCATACTTCCCTACTCCTTTGTTGGGTCCTGGGCGCGGGAGGCACCACGGCGAAATTGATTCAACTGGTGTTCGGCACACCTGCACAAGCTCGTTGAACATATGTGCAGTCTGGGCAACCGCTGGGAGGGCATGGGGCATCCATACGGGCAGGCAGTTAGTTGCCGGGCCCGACAAATGCACGTTTGGTCAGCGCAGTGTGACCGCTCGCATCCCGTTAAACATCGTCGTCATCCACCCAATCGAAGGTCTTCGTGACAGCCTTCTTCCACAGCCGGAAGCGGCGATCGGCCTCGGCGGGCTCGATCGCGCGCTCCCAGCGGCGATCCTCCTGCCAGTTGGCCCGCAGCTCATCCAGATCGTTCCAGAAGCCAACGGCGAGGCCCGCTGCGTATGCCGCGCCGAGCGCTGTCGTCTCGGCGACCACCGGGCGAACCACGGGCACACCGAGCACGTCCGCCTGGATCTGCATGAGGAGCTCGTTGGCCACCATCCCCCCGTCGACCTTGAGCTCGGCAAGCGGCACACCGGCGTCGGCGTTCACCGCATCGAGCACCTCGCGGGTCTGGAACGCCGTGGCCTCGAGGGCCGCGCGCGCGATGTGTGCCTTGTTGACGAACCGGGTCATTCCGACGAGCGCACCACGCGCATCCGGTCGCCAGTATGGTGCATACAGCCCGGAGAAGGCGGGCACGAAGTATGCGCCGCCAGTGTCGTCAACACTCGCGGCCAGCTTCTCGACCTCGGCCGCCGACTTGATCAGGCCGAGGTTGTCGCGCAACCACTGGATGAGCGAACCGGTCACGGCAATCGACCCCTCGAGTGCGTAGTGCGCCGGCGCGTCGCCGAGCTTGTACCCGAGGGTGGTGAGCAGTCCGTTCCGTGAATGAACGATCTCGTGCCCCGTGTTGAAGATCAGGAAGTTGCCGGTTCCGTACGTGTTCTTCGCCTCGCCGGCATCGAATGCGGCCTGGCCGAACGTTGCCGCCTGCTGGTCTCCGAGGATCCCGGCGATCGGCACCTCGCGCAACAGCGAAGAAGACTCCGCTTGGCCGAACACCTCAGACGAACTGCGAATCTCGGGCAGCATCGAGCGAGGGATATCGAAAACGGCGAGGATGTCGTCGTCCCAATCGAGGGATTCGAGACCCATCAGCAGCGTGCGGGAGGCGTTCGTGACGTCCGTCGCGTGGACCCCGCCGTCGACGCCCCCGGTGAGGTTCCACAGCACCCAGCTGTCAGTCGTGCCGAAGAGCAAGTCGCCGCGCTCGGCGCGCTCGCGCGCCCCATCGACGTTTTCGAGCATCCAGAGGATCTTCGTGCCCGCGAAATAGGTCGACAGCGGAAGACCGACGACGACCTTGAAGCGATCGACGCCGCCCTCGGATGCGAGCCGGTCGACGATCTGCTGGGTGCGGGTGTCTTGCCAGACGATCGCGTTGTAGATCGGCTCGCCAGTCGACTTGTCCCAGACGACGGTCGTCTCGCGCTGGTTCGTGATGCCGACGGCCGCGACGTCGTGGCGCGTGATGTCGGCCTTCGACAGTGCGATGCCGATGACCTCCTGGATGTTCCGCCAGATCTCGAGCGGGTCGTGCTCGACCCAGCCAGCTCGCGGCAGCACCTGCTTGTGCTCCTTCTGACCGACGGACACGATCGTGCCGCTGTGGTCGAAGACGATCGCCCGCGAACTCGTCGTTCCCTGGTCGAGTGCGACGACGTATTCCGGCATTGGCTAACTCCCTCGTTAGTGCGTGGGTCGTGACTGATGCTGAAGTACTACCTGGCCGGGTGCTGCGCGGTTTCCGGCAGCCGCATGCCGTGGAGTTGGCGGAGGTCTTCTGCGGTCGCGCGCACCTCGTCGGCGCTGCGTGCCGCATCCCAGCCGTTGACCTCGCCCACGAGGCCAGCGAGCTCGGTGAGGAGGCCAACTGACATGTCGCCGGTGAACGCGTGATTGGTTCGACGCAGCACCACGTCGAGCAGGTGAACTACCGACTCGGTGGAAACGATGTAGCGCACCTCGCCCGTCGAATACGTCGGGTCGGCGGCCAGGGGCGCATCCTGCCCCGCGGTGATGGCGTCGATAACGTCGACCGCGCGGGTTCCGTAGCGGGCGAGCAGGGTGTCGACGCGATCGGTCGGCAGGGTGTCTCTGTGGGCTGCGATCCAGTCGGCGCGTGCGGACGGCGTCGTCGGATACCCGACTCCGCCGCCGATCGCGAGATCGGTGGTTGACACGGTGCGCGCGGCTCCGAGGCGCTCAAGCACCTCGTTCGCGAGCCGCTCGCCGAGAGCCCTGAAGGTCGTCCACTTGCCGCCGACGAGACTGAGCACCGTTGTGCCTGCGGCCCCCGGCAGCGTGCCTGGCACGATGTTGTAGTCGCGGGAGACGAAGCCCGGCTTCGTGTCGTCGTGCTTCGGGAGCGGGCGGATGCCGGCGAAGCGATAGACGATCTCCTGCCGGTCGACCCGGATGGTCGGGAAGACGTGGGAGACGAGATCGAAGAAGTAGTCGACCTCCTCCTCTGTGCAGACGGCGGGGACGCTCGGGTCGGCATCGAGGTCTGTCGTTCCGACCATGACCCGCCCCTTGATCGGCTGGATCAGCACGATTCGACCGTCGCTGTTCTCGAAGAAGATCTCGCGATCGTCACAGGCGTCGAACAACTCCTGGTTATCGAGCACGATGTGCGAGCCCTTCGTGCCACCCATGAGCGAGGTCGGGTGCCCGATCGCGTCGTTAGTGATGTCGGTCCACGGGCCGGAGGCGTTGACGATCACCTTTGCCGCGAATGCGAACTCTTCGCCGGATTCGACGTCTCGAAGCAGGACTCCGCCGTCCGCCACACCAGCCGCCTCGACGTAATTAGAGGCACGAGCGTGTGAGGCGCGCGCCGTCGCGCCGGCGGCGAGCGCGTCGGCCAGGACATCCAGTCCGAGTCGCTCGGGCTCGTGCACCGACGCGTCGAAATATGTCGCCGTGTACTTGAGTGTCGGGTTCAGCCTCGGCAGCTGTGCAAGCGACTTCTTGCGCCCGTGGAACTGGTGGCGAGGCACAGACCCGCCGTCGCGCGAGAACGAGTCGTAGAGCACGAGCCCGATCTTGATGAGCGCTGCGCCGCGCTCCTTCGGCTTGCCCTGTCGGTGCGTCAGCAGGCGGAGAGGAGCAGAAAGGATGCCCGAAAACGTCGAGTAGATCGGGATGGTCGTCTGCAGCGGCCGCACGTAGTGGGGCGCGTTTTTGATCAGCCGGTTACGCTCGTGGACCGACTCGTTGACGAGCCGGAACTCGCCGTTCTCGAGATACCGGATGCCGCCGTGGATCATGTGCGAGGAAGCGCTGGATGCTCCGGACAGGTAGTCACCGCGTTCGACGAGCGCGACATCCACACCCTGCAGCGCAAGATCGCGGAACGTGGAGATGCCGTTGATGCCACCGCCGATGACCAGCACGTCTGCGGACGGGCGCTCACGAAGGGCAGCGACGGTGCCACGCACGGCCGGCTGGGGGGATCGTTTCCTGCTGGTCACGGTGCTCGGTTCTCGCCTTCCGGGTGGAGCTTGATCGTATTGCGCTCCTGTGACAGTCTGTGCTCATGCACACATTTGGTCAAGCGCGTTGAACATATGTGCAACGAAATGCGACGGAGCATGACATGGTGACCATCGACGACAGCGCACTCTCACCAGACGAGCTCGCTTCCGCCGCGCATCCACCCAGGAACCTCGACGCGCTCCGTGCCGCGCAGCTCTACTACCTGCAGGATCAGACCATGGAGGCAATCGCGCGCGAGCTCCACACCTCGCGGTCATCCGTCTCGCGCCTGCTCAGCCACGCCCGCGCGACCGGACTCGTCGAGATCCACGTCCGCTCCCCGCTCGACCACGCCAGCCAGTTGCAGCGCGACCTCTACCGCCGCTACTCGATCACCTCGCACATCGTGCCCGTCGCGAACCAGATCAGCGACATCGACCGGCTCGAGCGGGTGGCGCTGACGGCAGCCAGACTCCTCGTGCAATTCTTCGACTCCAACATGGTCATGGGCATCGCATGGGGTTCGACGATCAGCGCGATCAGTCGCAACCTCCTCGTGAAAGAGACGACCAACACCCAGATCGTGCAGCTGAACGGGGCGGGCAACACGCAGTCGACCGGGATCGACTACTCCAGCGAGATCCTGCAGCGATTCGGTGCAGCGTTCGGTGCGACCGTGCAGCAGTTTCCGGTGCCCGCCTTCTTCGATCGCAGCTCGACCCGCGACGCGATGTGGGCTGAGCGCTCCACCCGTCGAGTGATCGACCTGCAGCGCAGGATGGATGTTGCGCTGTTCGGCCTCGGGTCCCCGTTCGCCGAGGTGCCGAGCCGCGTCTACATCGGCGAGTACCTCGAGCCCGCCGACTATCGGTCGCTCAGTGAATCGGGTGTTGTCGGGGATGTCGCGACCGTGTTTTACCGCGAAGACGGGTCATCCGATCACATCCCGATGAACGACCGCTCGAGCGGGCCGGCGCTCAGCATCCTGCGCCGGGTCTCGCGTCGCGTCTGCGTCGTCTCCGGCGTCTCGAAGCTGCCAGCCCTCCGCGGCGCCCTGGCCGCAGGCCTCGTCACCGACCTGATCATCGACGAGGGGACGGCCCGCGCACTTCTCGCCTAACCCGTTCCTCAGGGGCGGCGGGACTCGCCGGTGCGCCTCCCGTTGCGCGCGAGAGCACTCACCCCTTCGGTGAGGGGCGCCACATCGCCCTAAAACGGCTCCATGAAGGGCGATCTGCCGCCCCTCAGCAACCGGATGTGGCGTGCGGCGCGCTACTTGAGGCCGGAGGACGCCAGGCCCGCGATGACCCTGCGCTGCAGCGCGATGAAGAGGATGAGCACGGGCGCCATCGCCATGAGGCTCGCGGCCATGAGCACGGGATAGTTCACCGTCACGTCTCCCGCCAGGGTCGCGAGGCCGGCTGAGAGCGGCATCGCGTTCGCGTAGGTCGAAACGACGAGCGGCCAGAGGAGCTCGTTCCACGACCACAGCACGGTGGTGATCGCGAGCACGCTGATCGACGGTTTCGCGAGCGGGAGCATCACCCGCCAGAAGGTCTGCCACGGCGATGCACCGTCGAGGCGCGCTGCCTCCTCGAGCTCGAGCGGCATGTTCAGGAACGCGGTACGCATCAGGAACGTGCCGAACGCACTGAAGAGCCCGGGAGCGACGAGGCCCATCAGGGTGTTCAGCCAGCCGAGTCCCTGCACGATCTGGTACTGCGAGATCAGGTACACCTGGGCGGGCACGAGGAGGATCGACAGCACGACGCCCAGCAGCGCGTTGCGGCCGAAGAACCGCATACGGGCGAACGCGTAGCCAGCCATCGTGCACAGCACGATCTGGGCGGCGGTGCGAATCACCGTGATCAGCACGGATGTCCCCAACTGCGACAGGAACGGCAGTCGCGTGAAGACCTGCGCGTAGTTGCCCCACTGCAGCGACTTCGGCCAGAAGGTCGGCACGACGCTCAGCACCTCGGCGTTGGTCGAGAGTGACTCGATGATCTGCCAGATGAAGGGGAACGCCATTATCAGCCCGCCGACGGCGAGGATGATGTGCACGGGCACGTGACTGCCGCCCCGGCGCCCTGGCCGACCCGATGTCCGCGCTCTCGACTTCGGCACGGCGCGGGTCTGCGCCAGCGTCGCTGCGTTGCTAGTCATTGTTGACCCACCGTCTCTGCAGCCGGAACTGCCAAATCGTCACGAGCCCGATGAGCACGAAGATGAAGATCGCGATCGCAGCCGCATAGCCCTTGTCGTTGCTGACGAAGCCCTGGCTGTAGAAGTAGAAGACGAGCGACATGGTCTGCGGCAGGATGGGGTTCCGCGGCCCGAGCAGCGCGTACAGCAGGTCGAAGAGCTGGAAGCTCGAGATGATCGTGATGACGAGCACGAAGAAGATGCTGGGTGTCAGGAGGGGAACGGTCACCGACCTGAACTGCCGGGCGCGCGAAGCGCCATCCAGTTCCGCTGCCTCGTACAACTCGGGCGGGATGTTCTTCAGCCCCGCACTCAGGATGATCATCGAGAACCCGAGCGACGACCACAGCCCCACGATGGAGACGGCGACGAGCGCAAAGCCCGGGGTCGAGATCCAGAACGGCCCCTTGATGCCGAAGATCGACAGGAAGTGATTGAGGATCCCGAAGTCGCCGTTGAAGATGATGCGCCAGACGAGCGCAACGGCCGTCGGCATTGCAACGTACGGCAGGAAGAACAGCACCCGGTAGAGGGAGGCGAAGCGCAGGCCCGGGGTGTTCACGAGACTCGCGAGCCAGACTGCGATGGGGATGCCGAGCAGCACGATCGCGGTGTAGATCAGGGTGTTGCCGAGCGACTGCCAGAGCTGCGGGTCCGCGATCAGCTGCTGGTAGTTGGCGATGCCGCTCCAGGTGAAACCGCCGAAGACTCCGGAGGTTGTGAAGGAGTAGAACGCCGTCTGGAGGATCGGCCAGATGTAGAACAGGCCGACGCCGCCGAGGAGCGGGAAGACGAACAGCCACGGCCAGAATCCGTCATTGCGGGCAGCCGCCCCACCCCGCCGGCGCTTGGGAGCGGCCGGCGAGGTGGAGCGGATGCTTGGTGTTTTGATGCTCAGTCCTTCGCCAGGGCGCCAGTCATCTGGGTGGTCAGTTGCTTCAATACTGTGTCAACGGGCTGCTGTCCGCTGAACGCCTGGGGCAGAAGATTCGCCTCGAACGTGTTCCAGGCTGCCGTGTTCTTCGACGACGGCAGCGGCACCGAGTACTTGACCTCATCCAGGAAGGTCTGCAGGTTCACGCCGGGCATCGACGCCGCGAAGGCCGTCTGCGTGCCGTTGAAGGCGGGGATGACCGCGCCGAGGTTGCCCTGCTGGAGCTGGGCAGCCTTCGATGCGAGGTAGACCTGCAGCGCCTGGGCTGCTGCCATGTGCTTGCTGTTCGCCGCAACGACATTCGAGACACCGTGGATGACTGTTGCCTTCTTCACGCCGGCGGGCAGTGGCGCAACCTGGACATCCTTGGCGACGGGAGACGCCGCGATCTCGCTGCGAGCCCAGTCACCGCCCTGGTACATCGCGACCTTGCCAGAGACGAACCACTGGTCGGCCGGGGTGTCGGTGAGCTGCGCGATGGTCGGCGAGCCCTTCGATGCGATCAGGTCGGTCCAGAACTTGATGCCGTTCTCTGTGGCCGGCGAGTCGTACTCCGACTTCTTGCCATCGCTCGAGATGACGCTGCCACCGGCCTGGAAGATGGTGTCGTAGTAGGTGGTCTGGCCATCCATGCCTGCCGCGGCTCCGTAGATGCCCTTCGGCTTCAGCTTCTGCGAGATCGTGGCCGCCGCGGTCTGGAAGTCACTCCAGGTCCAGCTGTCTGTCGGCACCGCGACACCGGCCTCCGCGAAGATCGCCTTGTTGTACCAGAGGCCGATCGTGTCGAAGTCCTTCGGGACGCCGTATGCGACGCCGTTCAGCGAATACAGCTTGTCGAGAGCCGCAGGGTAGTTCTTGGGGTCGATCGCCCCGGCCTTGACCTCGCCGGTGATGGGAGCGACCTTGCCGTTCGATTCGTAGAGCTGCGCGTTCGGGCCGTTCAGCCAGAACAGGTCGGGCAGCGTGTTGCTGGTCGCCTCTGTCTGGATCTTGGTCCAGTAGTCGGCGAAGGGGGTGACATCCACATTGACGTGGATGTTCGGGTACAGCTTGTTGAACCCCTTCAGGTTGGCATCGATCGCCTTCACCTGCGTCTGGTCCCAGAGGGCATACGTGATGTTGGCTGAGAGCTTCTTGCTCGGGGCCTTGTATCCGCCGCTTGCAGCGGTCGTGCCGCCGTTCGACGAGCACCCCGCGAGCAGCGCAGCAGCAGCCAGCACGCCTACCGCGCCGACCAGCTGCCTCCGGCGACTCGCGCCGTTTCGGGAATTGAGGAATTTCATTGCTGTGTCCTTTCGAGAAAACCGCTACGAAGTTGCAGCGCCAGGGAGGTGCGAGAAATAGCTTTCGATCTTCGGTTGGAGCGATGGAACGTCGAGGGGAACTGAGCCCGCCCGAAGCGATTGGGTCGCGAGCGCCCCGGCGGCGACCGCCTGGCGTGCTGCGACGGGAGACACCGAGAGCTCGGTGCCGTTGACGACGTGATCGAGGAACTCAGACACAGTCAGGAAGTCGGCATCGGCGTGGCCGGTCTCCACCCCGTCGATCGGATACTCCAGGTCGCCGGCTTCGCGCCATCCTGACCTGCGGTTCCAGACCTTCACGACGCCGCCGCCGGTGTCGCCAAAGTTCTCGAGCCTGCCCTCGGTCCCGATGACCGTGTAGTTGCGCCAGTAGTCGGGCGCGAAGTGCGCCTGCTCGTAGCTCGCGAGAACGCCGTTTTCGAGCGTCATCATGACCATCGACACGTCTTCGACGTCGACCACCGGGTTCAGCCCGGTGAGGGATGCCGGTGGCCAGTTGTCGAACGAGAACCAGTCGTGCATGACCTGGCCCGTGCGATCCGCGCGGTCGGTGATGTCGCCATAGACCATGAGCTCACCCATGCCGACGACGCGCTTGGTGTATGCGCCGGCGAGCATGTGAATGATGTCGAGGTCGTGGCTGGCCTTCTGCAGCAGCAAAGAGTTCACCCGACTGCGGTCGGCGTGCCAGTCTTTGAAGTAGTAGTCGCCGCCATTGCCGACGAAATGGCGGCACCAGATGGTCTTGACCTCGCCGATCTCGCCCCGCGCAATGATGTCGCGCATGACGCGCACGACCGCTGCGTGGCGAAAGTTGTGGCCGACGTAAAGCGGAGTGCCCGTGTCCGTAGCCGCCTCGAGCACGGCGTCGCAGTCCTCGAGAGTGATCGCGAGCGGCTTCTCGAGGTAGACAGCGATTCCCGCGCGCAGCAGCGTGATCGCGACCTCTGCGTGCGTCCAGTCCGGGGTCGTCACGATCGCGGCATCCACACCGGCGTTCGCGATGAAGTCGTCCAGGGTGGAGAACACCTCGACGGATGCGCCGAGCAGGTCGGCGACCCGCGCACGCCCCTCCGCCGAGGTGTCGACCGCGGCCACCACCGCGGCATCCGTCGCAGCCATTTCGACATGGCGGGCGATCGCGGCCCGCTGCCCGATTCCGACCACGCCTACGCGCAGTACTCGGCTCTCACCGGTGGCGGATGGTTCGGGATGTGACATCAGGCGTAACTCGCTTCTTTGCGTGATCTTGATTCATATGATGACAAAACAATCATGAATTGACAATAGATGCTCGCAGATTCGATCAAAAGATCAAAAGCGCTCACGAACCCATTGTTTACGAACACGAAACATGCCGGGCCGCTCTGAGCCCCGACGCGCTACGCCCTGACGCCTGAGCCCTGAGCCCTGAGCCCCGACGCTCTGAGCCCTGACGCAAAGTCGGAGAATCAGCCAACACGCGGGCAAGAGCTGACCGCGCCCGCGGCGTGTTCGCGAAAGTTCCGACTTTGCGTCGGAGGAAGGGCGGGAATGGGCGGGTGGGGGGGGGTGGGGGCGGTGGGGGGTGGGGGTGGGGGCGGGCGGGCAGCGGGCGGGCTACTCCGCGACTATGAGCTGGATGGCCGCCGTGGCGAGGTCATCCTGGAACGGCTGCGGGACGGCGGCATCCGTGATCAACACGTCGATCTGCTCGAGCGGGCAGATGCGCGCGAACGTGGCGCGCTGGATCTTCGTCGAGTCCGCCACCACGATGACCTTGCGGGCGACCTTCGCGAATTGGCGGCTGACATCCGCCTCGCCCTCGTGCAGGGTCGTCGCTCCGAACTGTGCGCTGAGGCCATCGACGCCGAGGATCGCCACGTCGAGTGCGACCTCCGAGAGGGTCGCCGCGACGAGGGGCCCGACCAGTTCATAGGACTGGCGCCGAGCCACACCACCGGTGACGACAATCTTCACGTGCGAGCGCACCGACAACTCGTATGCGATGTTCAGGGCGTTGGTCACGATCGTGACCCCGACGTCGCCGTCGGAGCGGGTGAGGCGCTCGCCCCGGCCAATGGCTCGTGCGACCTCGCTCGTGGTCGTGCCGCCGTTCAGGCCGACCGAATCTCCCGGCGAGACCAGCTCCACCGCGGCCCGCGCGATCGCCATCTTCGCCTCGGCCTGGCGAGCGATCTTGTACTGCAACGGCAGCTCATAGCCAGTGCCGAGAGCGGATGCCCCGCCGTGCGTGCGGGTGACCAGCCGCTGCTCTGCCAGTGTTGTGAGGTCGCGCCTCGCGGTCGCAGCCGAGATCGACAGCGCATCGCTGATCTCCGCAATCGTCACGTTTCCGCGTTCGCTCACGAGTTCGAGCAGCGAGTTCAACCGCTGTTGCTGGGTCATGTGCCCATCATAAAGGCCCATATGCACATCGAATATGATTGAGTTTGACGTTTTCGGCTAGCATCAATCAGAAATGATCTTCTATACTCCCTAGCGAGGGCCGTCTGCGCACGGCCGCTGCTCGGCTGACCACACCGACGCACCACACGCTTTAAGCACGCTGATATCGAAAGGCGATCATGTCCGAATCCTTTGTTGCCACCGAACTGGCCTCGCAGCCGGAAATGTGGCGCACCGCCGCCGCGCAGGCAGAGGACTTTGCCGCCGTTCTCCCGCAGAAAGGGCAGCGCGTCGCCGTCGTCGGCTGCGGCACGAGCTGGTTCATCGCGATGAGCTACGCGGTCCTGCGCGAACAGGCTGGCCACGGAATCACGGATGCCTTCGCCGGCTCCGAATACCCGATCGACCGCGAATACGACCTCGTCGTTGCGCTCTCCCGCTCCGGCACGACGACCGAGATCGTCGACCTGCTGCGCGCGCTGCCGGATGCCCCGACCGTGCTGATCACGGCCGTCGCGGACTCCCCCGCCGCAGAGGTTGCGTCCGCCACAGTGGCCCTGCCCTTCGCAGACGAGCAGTCGGTCGTGCAGACCAGGTTCGCGACCACGACACTTGCACTCCTGCGCACGCTGCTCGGCCACGACATCCAGTCGCTCGCCGGCGAGGCCGAGAAGGCGCTCGCCGTGCCGATCGCCGATCTCGTAGACGCAGACCAGGTGAGCTTCGTCGGGCTCGGTGCGGCCGTCGGTCTCACGTTCGAGGCCGCGCTGAAGACGCGTGAGGCTGCACAGTTCTGGGCGGAGTCGTACCCGGCCATGGACTACCGGCACGGACCTATCGCGATTGCGCAGCCCGGACGGCTGGTGTGGTCGCTCGGCCCTGCCCCTGAGGGCCTGGCCGACGAGGTCGCCCGCACCGGAGCCACCTTCGTTCACCACGATCTCGACCCGCTCGCCGGCCTCATCGTCGCGCAGCGCTTCGCTGTCGCCCTCGCCGAAAAGCGCGGATTGGATGCGGATCACCCCCGTTCGCTGACGCGGTCGGTTATTCTCACCCCGTGACCTTGCGGCCCCTGCTGGGAGTCGATGTCGGCGGCACGACCATCAAGTCGCGCCTCACCGATGGTGAGGGGCGCACCATCCAGGAGTGGCGACGCCCCACTCCCCAGCGCGATCATTCCGGTGCTCACACCGTTGCCCTGCTGGTCGACATCCTGTCGCTCGCGCGGGATCTCGAACCTGTCGCCGCCATGGGCGTCGTCGTGCCCGGCATGGTGGATGACGAGTCGGGCGTGTGCATCAGGGCCGTCAATCTCGGCTGGGAGAACCTGCCGCTGCGCTCCCTGCTGCAGGATCGAGTGGATGTCGCGGTCGCGTTCGGGCACGACGTGCGAGCGGGCGCGCTGGCAGAGGGCGTTTCGGGCGCGGCATCCGACCACGACGGGACCTTCGCGTTCGTGCCCGTCGGCACGGGGCTCGCGAGCGCGGTCGGCGCAGCAGGCGTGATCGCGCCCCGCCGGGAGTGGGCGGGCGAGATCGGCCAGGTGATCATCGATCGCGGCGACTACGCGGGGATGCGCGTCGAGCAGATCGCGTCCGCATCCGGCATCGCTCGAGCGGCCGACCAGCCGAATGCGCACGCCGTCGCCGAGCTCGTGCGCGCCGGCGACGCGCGCGCCACCCGCGTCTGGAACGACGCAGTGGATGCCCTCGGCGAGTCGATCGCCTGGATCGTCGCGACCGCGGGCGCAGACCTCATCGTCGTCGGGGGCGGGCTCGCGGAGGCCGGACGGCTGCTGCTCGACCCGCTCGGCGAGGTCGTGGCCCGTCGGGCGCCCCGCGACGTGAACGTCACCCTCCGACAGGCCGCGCACGGCGAGGCTGCCGCGATCGTCGGTGCACTCATCATGGCCGACCGGATGCTGGCGACCTCGTGAGCGTCGACGGTGTCCTCCAGGCCGAACGACTGGTGACCGGGCACGACGGGATCGATGCGGTCGACGGCTGGGTCGAGGTCCGCGACGGGATCGTCGTCGCCATCGGGGAGGGCGCGGTGCCGACAGGCAGCCCGGTGACCCGGATCGCCGGCACGATCATCCCCGGTTTTGTCGACATCCATGCTCACGGCGCTGTCGGAAACGACTTCTCCCGCGCGGATGCGCCCGGCATCCGCGCCGCTGCCACCCACCACGCGTCCACCGGCACGACGACGATCGTCGCGTCCGTCGCATCCGGAACGACCGAGGCGACCGCGGAGGCGATCGACCGACTCCGGGAGCTGGTGGGCGATGGCACCCTCGCGGGCATCCACCTCGAGGGACCGTACCTGTCGCAGGCGAGGCGCGGTGCTCATAATCCCGAGGTGCTGCGCGCACCAGACCTGGCCGAGCTCGGCGGCTTCATCGCTCGCGCCGGCGGCACTCTTCGGTGCGTCACGATCGCGCCCGAACTGCCGGGCGCCGAGGCTGCCATCCGGCTCCTGGCGAAGCGCGGCATCGTCGCAGCCATCGGCCACACCGACTGCTCTGCGGAGGTCGCGCACGCCGCGTTCGGCTGGGGCGCGACGCACGCCACCCACCTCTACAACGGGATGCCGGAGCTGCTGCACCGCGCGCCCGGGCCGGTCGGCGCGACGCTCGTCGACCGCGACGCGACGGTCGAACTGATTCTCGACGGCATCCATCTCGCGCCGGAGGCGGCGCAGGTCGCGGTGCGGGCGGCGGCAGGGCGGATCGTGCTCGTCTCCGATGCGATGGAGGCGACCGGCCAGCCGGACGGCGACTACGCGATCGCCGGGTCGGATGTCGTGGTTCGCGACGGCATCGCGATGCTGGCGGACGGCTCGTCCCTGGCCGGCAGCACGAGGGTCATCGCCGACTGCTTCGGCACATTGCTCGAGCTTCCTGGCGTGAGCCTCGTCGACGCCGTGCGCGCGACGTCGGTCACGCCCGCGCGGGCAATGCGACTGCCGTTCGCCGGACTCCAGGTGGGCGCTCCCGCCGACCTGCTCGTCGTCGACACTGCGCCCAGGTTCAGGGTGCGCGAAGTGCTGAGGAGGGGCAAATGGCTCGCATCGTCGTCGTAACCCCGAACCCGGCCATCGACGTCACGTACACGGTCGCCGCGCAGTCGATCGGCGAGACCCATCGCGTCGAGACCGTCGAGCAGCGCCCCGGCGGCAAGGGCGTCAATGTCGCGCGAGTGCTTGCGCTGCTCGGCCACGAACCGGTGGCCCTCCTGCCGCTCGGCGGAGCCGCCGGATCATGGATGTCTGACGCGATCGCCCGGCTCGGGCTCGACCTCATCGCGTTCCCGATCGCGGGCGAGACGCGCACGACGGTCGCGGTCGTCGACCCGGAACACCACCCGACGCTGTTCGCGGAGGCGGGGCCAGAGCTCTCGCCCGACGAGGTCGCGGCTCTTCGCGAGCGGATCCGCGCGGCGTGCGTCGACGCAGAGCTGCTCGTGGTGTCGGGGTCGTTGCCGCCCGGCGTCAGTGCCGATGAGGTCGGCGGGTGGGTCGCGGCCGCGCACTCCGAGGGCGCGTTGGCGCTGGTCGATGCCGGTGGGCGCGCACTGCGCGCCGCTGCCGTTGCCGGGGCGGACATCCTGAAGCCCAACGAGGCGGAGCTGCTCGAGGCGACCGGTGCCGCGGATGTCGCCTCCGGCATCGCAGCGCTCGTCGAGCTGGGTGCCAACACCGTCGTCGTCTCGCGCGGAGCCAACGGGCTCGTCGCCGTCGACCCGACCGGAGCGCGCTTTGAGGTCGCCGCCATCCCGCGGGTCGATGGCAACCCGACCGGCGCAGGCGACGCGGCGACCGCTGGTGTCGCATCCGCCTTTCTCGACGGCCTTGCGATGCCCGACCTGCTTCGCCGGGCGGCCGCGCTCGGAGCCGCCGCCGTGCTCCGACCCGTCGCGGGCGAGATCGACCTCGACGCCTACCGACGCTTTGTTTCGACCGACCATGGAGCATCCCAATGACCCGATCGACCCTCACCGAACTCCTGCGCGACGCGACTGCGACCGGGCGGGGGCTCGGCGCATTCAACGTCGTGCTGCTCGAGCACGCCGAAGCGATCGTGGCGGGCGCTGAGGCCGCCGGCCGACCGGTTGTGCTGCAGATCAGCGAGAACTGCATCCGGTATCACGGGGCGCTGGCGCCGATCACGGTCGCGTCGCGAGCGATCGCCGACGCGGCATCCGTGCCCGTCGTCGTGCATCTCGACCACATCGAAGACGAGGCGCTCGTGCGCGAGGGAATCGCGCTCGGGGTCGACAGCGTCATGTTCGACGCGTCGAAGCTCGACTATGCGGCCAATGTCGAGCGCACGCGCGCGATGGTTGGGTTAGCGCACGCCAACGGGGTTGCCATCGAGGCCGAGCTCGGCGAGGTCGGCGGCAAGGATGGCGTGCATGCGGCCGGCGCGCGAACCGACCCGCGCGAGGCATCCGAGTTCGTCGTGCAGACCGGCGTGGATGCGCTGGCCGTCGCCGTCGGGACGTCCCACGCCATGCAGTCCCGCGTCGCATCCGTCGACCGCGACCTCATCGAGCGGCTGCATGCCGCCGTGCCGGTGCCGCTGGTGCTGCACGGGTCGTCAGGGCTGTCGGACGACGAACTCACGGCATCCATCGCTGCTGGAATGACGAAGATCAATATCTCGACGCACCTCAACGGCCTGTTCACGGGTGCGGTGCGGTCGGCGCTTGCCGCTGATGCCGTCCTCGTCGACCCCCGCAAGTACGTCGGGCCCGGGCGCTCCGCGATCGCCGCGGAGGTAGCTCGGCTGCTGACTCTTCTCGCCGGCTGAGGACTCCGCTGGTCGAGTAGCCACGCGAGGCCACGACGCAGGTCTGGTCTCGATAACGCGGGCTCGTGCCTCGCGCCGCTACTCGACCAACGGGTTAGGGCGAAGACCACCTCCGCTACTCGAGTAGCCGACCAAGGCCACGACGTAGGTCTGGTCTCGATAACGCGGGCTCGTGCCTCGCGCCGCTACTCGACCAACGGGTTAGGGCGAAGACCAGCTGCGCTGGTCGAGTAGCCGCGCGAAGCCGGCGTCATCGAGACCACGGCCACGACGTAGGTCTGGTCTCGATAACGCGGGCTCGCAAGCTCGCGCCGCTACTCGACCAACGGGTTAGGGCGAAGACCACCTCCGCTACTCGACCGACGGTTATGCGCGACCGTTCGGTCTGATTTGAGTGAAGTTGATTGAAATAGTCTTGTTTAAGCATTATTAATCAAATACGCTCCGAGATGACAGCGTACCTGGCGAAGTCTTTAACCCGACGACGGCACGGTGATCAGCACTCCCAGACGACCGCAACCGCGGCCGCCCACGTTATGAGAGGTTGACATGTACACACATCTGCGAAAGAGCATCGCCCTCACGGCGGCGCTCGCCCTCGGGATCGGACTCGCGGCAATCGCGACCCAGTCCGCCAGCGCCACCGTCCCGGATCTCGGCCAGCACGTCGCCGTTCCCGCCTACATCCCGCCGTCGGACACGACGTCGTGGAGCAGCCTGAACTCCGCGACATCCCAGCTCGGTTTCATCGTCGTGAACGTCGCCAACGGGCCAGGGAACGCCGTCGACCCGGCCTGGCAGACCGTCATCGACGCCGCCCACGCCCACGGCACCAAAGTGCTCGGATACGTCGACAGCGGCTACTTCGGCGCATCCACCCCGGCCCGCTCGACGGTCCTCGGTGACACCGACGCGACATCCTGGACGGCGCAGGCCCAGCAGGACGTCAACCGCTGGTACTCGTTCTACGGCTCATCGATCGACGGCATCTTCGTCGACGACGGCATGAACACCTGCGGGCCGACGGCGGGCAGCAACACTTACGCCGACCTGTACGAGAACCTGAACGACTACATCCACGGCAACCACCCCGGCTCACTCACGGTGGTGAACCCGGGCATCTCGGTGCCGCAGTGCTACGAGGATGCAGCGGATGTCATCGTCACCTTCGAGGGGGATGCCGCGACCTACCTTGCTCCGCCCACGGGCATCGGCCCGAAGGCCTGGCAGCTGAACGGCGACCCGAACAAGTTCTGGAACATCATCTACAACGTCACGTCGGCCAACCTCACGACGGTCATGAACCAGTCGAAGACCGACAACGCAGGCTATGTCTACGCCACGGCCGACACCCTGTCGAACCCGTATGACACCGCACCGACCGGAACGTACTGGACCAACGAGCAGAACGCGTCGAAGGGCACGAGCACGACCGTCCCGTCGACGCCCGCGCGGCCTACAGCAGACGACGTGTACTCGACCGGCGCGGACTTCAGCTGGACCTCATCCAGTGCATCGAACGTCGTCGGCTACGAGGTCTACCAGGGCAGCCTGCACGTCGCCAGCGTCGGCAACTTCTACCCGGGCGACACCGAGTACACCCCCGTCGGACTGACGCCGAACACGGCCTACAGCTACACGATCAAGGCGCGCACTCGTGCCGGGGTCCTGTCGTCGGCGAGCACGGCGAGGGCGATCACGACGGATGTGGAGTGGGGCACTGCCCCGTCGGCACCCGGATCGGTGGCATCGAGCAACCTCAGCGCCAACGGCGTGAACCTGGCCTGGACGGCGTCGAGCGCGACGGATGACACGGTCGCGTTCTACGACGTGTACGAGAACGGCACGCGCATCCTGTCGCTCCAGCCGTCGGTGACCTCAGTACACATCGGATACCTCGCGCCCGGCACCGCGTACTCGTTCTACGTTGTCGCACGGGTTACGTCGAATACGCCGTCAGCGCATTCCTCGACAGTGTTGGTGACGACTCCGAACCCGACCCCGATCACGGGCGCCACGGTGACGTTCAACTCGACGACCGCGCACTTCGAGGCCCAGTACAACCTGACGTACAACTTCCAGAATGTGTTCATCGACACCGACGGAAGCCTCTCGACCGGGTACCAGATCAACGGGATCGGAGCCGACTACCTGATCGAGAACGGCACGCTGTACCAGAGCACCAACGAGCTGAACGCGTTCGACTGGACCCCGGTGACGCTCGGATCCGGGCCGCTCACCTCCAGCACGGGCGGACTGTACAAGTGGGATGTCCCGTCGTCGACCTTCGGCGCAGCGACATCGCTCTCCGTCGTCTTCGACGGATCGGGCACATCGGCCGAGGCGACCCTCGCACCGATCACGGTGGCGAAGAGCTAACCTCCGCCGGAGCAAAGCCGAAGGGCGGGCGGTCTGCGAGGAGACCGCCCGCCCTTCTATCTCGTGCGCGGGTCTCGATAACGCCGGCTTCGCGCGGCTACTCGCCCAGCGGCGCGATAAGGTCGGCCCATGGACCCAGAACCGTCCGCGCGCGCGCATGTGTCGCGGCGAGCGCTGATCATCGGCGGCGCGAGCGTCGTGGTCCTGGCGGGCGCGGCGGCGCTGGGTGTCGAGGAGAACATCCTGCCCGGTCGATCGACGCTCTCCCGCGTTCTCGGCCTCGACGGCCCGGCCGGCACCATCCCGAACGTGACGGCGGGGCCGATGACGACGGGCGAGTTCACCTCCGCCGCGCGGCTCGGCAAGTCTTGTGGCTTTGCGATCAGCTATCCGCCGGACGCGGCCCCCGGCGACAGGATGCCAGTGCTCATCGCCCTGCACGGGTTCGGCGGCAGCCATCGCGCCGCCTTCTACAACGGCATCGGCCTCGACCGCTTCCTCGCCCAGACGATCACCGGCGGCGCCGCGCCCTTCGCCATCGCCTCCGTCGACGGCGGTAACAGCTATTGGCACAAGCGCGCATCGGGCGAGGACTCCGGCGCGATGGTGACGAACGAATTCATCCCGCTCCTGGCAGACCACGGGCTGGATGTCGCCAACGTCGGCTTCCTCGGTTGGTCGATGGGAGGGTTCGGCGCGTTGCATCTCGGCGCCGCACTTGGCGCGTCTCGTACTGCTGTCGTCGTCGCGGAGAGCCCGGCGCTCTGGAGCAGCGCGGGGCGGGCCGCGAAGGGGGCTTTCGACAACGCTGCCGACTTCGTGGCGAATACGCCGGTCGGTCGACAGAACGAGCTCGACGGCATCCCTGTGCTGATCGACTGCGGCACCGGCGATGGCTTCTACCCCGAGGCCAAGGTCTACGCGGCCGGCTTCACGAAGCATCCCGCCGGCGGTTTCGTTGCTGGCGGACACAACGACAGCTACTGGCGTCGGATGGCGCCGGCCCAGCTGGCCTTCGCCGCGAAGCACCTCGCCTAGCGATTGCGGCCGCGGCTGCGGTCACGCGGGCCGTAAACGACGAGCAAGACGATCGGGATGCCGAGGAAGAAGATCCAGCTCCACGCCCAGCCTCCGAGGAATCCGAACACCAGGAACAGCGCCAGGCAGATGATGGGAACGATCGACGCGAAAGCGATGCCGGAGCGACCGCCGAGCGGCTCCTTCCGCGTCAGCGGGTTCGTCTCCATTGACGATGAGTCCGCGGATGACGAGCCGGGGGCGTCAGGACTTGGTTCGCTCATGGGGTGGTTCCTCTCCGTGGTTTCAGGTGATGCCGACCGGCGGACGGGACGCTCGGGCGGCATCGCGTCGCACGACCCGTCGAATCACAAGGATGCCGATCGCGACCCCCGCAACGGCAACGATCGCGATGACATATGGCGGTAGATGCAGGTCGATTGCGCTGACGATGCAGAACCCGTCGAACAGCGAGATGAGCACGAACCCGACGTGCCCGACGAATCTCTTGCGCCAGTCTGCCTGCCGCAGCTGAAGTGTTGACCTCGCGCGCTCGGTGCGGAAGAGCAGGTACGCCGCCAGAACACAGAGCGCTGCGAAGGCAACTCTCTTCACCACCGGGAGCCCAGACCAGTCGACCGCGACAACCGTGATGAGAAGCAGGACGGCGGCCCAGGCGGCGAAGTAATAGCTGAGGAACCGGGGCGAGCGCACCGACGCCGGCAAGACCGCCAGGAGCGAGCATCCGAATCCGAAGCTGACGACCGCGAACGTCGCATGCAGCACGATCAGCGTGACGTGCAGCGCCATGACGGCTCCTTCGAGGTGCCCAGCGACTTCGAGTGGGTATCCGGCCATTGTGGACCTCCCGCGAGGCCAAAGCAACGCCGATCAATCACCGATGAGGGCTAGCCCATGAGGGCCCGGATGCGGGGGGCGAGGGCAGAGGCGAGCTCCGCAGAGTACGTCGCCGTAATGTGGTGCGAGTCGCGGTAGATGAGAGTCGAGCCATCGATCGCGGGGCACCAGCCGTCGGCGCAGAAGTATCCGGTGAGATCGATCAGCGTCGCGCTCGTGACCGATGCGACATCCTGTTCGGCTGGTCGTCCCGGCGACTTGAGCGCGAGGGATGCCGGCTGGCCGCAGTCGCGCGCGCTGGTGAGGTGGGCAGACAGGCAGATGATCGGGCTGTACCGCAGGTCAGGCGTGTCGGCGATCACCGCAACCTTCGTCACCGGCGTCAGCTCGTCGATCGTCTTCATCATCCCCGCCTCCCACTGCGCAGTGGCGTTCGCGGCGTTGGTGAAATCGGGGTTGGTGTAGTTGGCCATGACGACGAGGGCGGGCGGGTCGGCCTTCAGTTGCGCGATTACCTTCGCGCGCCAGACGTTGCACGCCATGTAATCGACGCCGTTGCGCGCGATGTCGATGTCGACTGACGCGCATCCACTCTTGGTCTGCGTCTCGAGCTGGTAGCTGCCCTCGGCCGCGATCTTCTGCAGGGCGGGAAACCACTGTGCGGCGTGGGAGTCTCCGAACAACACGATGCGCTGTCCACCGGCGGCTCCGAATTCACACGGGTTCGGCGCCGTCTGCGCGATGCCGACCTCGCAGCCCTGCGCGTAGATAGCGGGGTTATCGTCGCCTGCCGTTTGGATGCTCGGCCGAAGGTTGGATGGCACGAAGGGTGTCGCTGTCGGCGGGTCGGTCGGAGCGCTCAGCGCGGTGGTGCGGCCGGAGTTCAGCGGAAGCGCCGTGGTGACGGCGATCGCGACGACGGCCACGACCGCGATCACGATGCTGGCGGCTCCCGCACCGATCAGGGTGCGCGGGACGCTGTGAATGAGCCAGGTAGCCCGCCGCGCCGGATTCTCGACGAAGCGATACAGCAGCCAGGCTACGGGGATGGATGCCGCGACCAGCAGCGTCGTGCCCCAGACCGGCAGCGGGTTGTAGTACCCGACCCTCGCCTGCACGAGCACCAGGATCGGCCAGTGCACCAGGTAGATCGAGTATGAGATGAGCCCGATGAACTGGAGTGGCCGCAGGGTGAGCAGCAGCGAAGGACCGAAGCGTGCCGGCACAGCCCCAGCGAAAATGAGCAGCGCGGCGCTCGCGACCGGCAGCGCATCCGCCCATCCGGGGAAGGCCGTCGTCGCCGAGAACAGGAAGCAGGCCGCGAGGATCCCGGCGAGGCCGAGCCAGCCGAGCACGGCGGCGACGACCGGTCGCAACCACCGCGTGGCGCCCGGCGCGAGCGCAACGATACCGCCGAGTCCCAGCTCCCACGCGCGGCTCCAGAGCGAGAAGAACGCCCACGGCTCGGAGGAGAACGTGAGCGCAACGGACGCCGCGAACGACGCGACGATCACGATCGACAGCACCCCGATCATCCATCGGCGGGCGCCTCGGGATGCGCGCCGCGAGCCTCGGGACACGCGCCGCGACAGCAGGTACACGCCGAACAACAGCAACGGCCAGACCAGGTAGAACTGCTCCTCGACGCCCAGCGACCAGTAGTGCTGGAACAGCGATGGAGTCGAATCGGCCAGGTAGTCGGTGCCCTGCACCGCGAACGAGTAGTTCGGAACATAGAACGCGGTCGCGATGGCATCGCGGAAGATCTGTTCACGAAGGAGCGGCGGCACGAGCACGAGCGCGCCAAGCACAGACAGCAACAGCACGGTGAGGGAGGCGGGCAGGATGCGGCGCGCGCGCCTGGCATAAAAGGTCGCGAACCCGATCCGGCCGTCTCGCTCCAACGACCGCGCGAGGTGCCCCGTGATCAGGAACCCGGAGATCACGAAGAACACATCGACCCCGACATAGCCGCCCGAGACCGCCGGGATGCCAGCGTGGTTCAGGATCACCGCGAGGACCGCGACCGCGCGAAGCCCCTGGATGTCGGCCCTGAACCCGGCAGCCTTCGTCTCGCGCGCAGAATCCGTCACCGAACCAGTAACGCTTGCGCGGGTTACCGGCACGAGAACGGGGCAATAACGGAGGGTGGCGCTAGCCTTCGGACATGCCGGGCGTCACGAATGAGATCTGCGCCGCGTGCGACCAGCCAGCTGACACTGCTGCCGGTCTCGGTCTCTGCGCCGCGCACATCCTCGCCGCCCACGATTGGGTCGTACGTGAAACCGGCGTTACCGACCTGCTTCCGTCGCCCTGCCTCGCCTGCGGTTCGCGACTCGGTGTGCGGTACCCGTCCGGTTGGCTGTGCGCGATCTGCGAGTGGCGGGTTGGCGACATCCCCGATGGCGAGACGCGGGCGCCGCGCGTCGACGTGGTCTACTACATCCGGTTTCGCGATCGCATCAAGATCGGAACCTCGGCGACACCGCGCAGCCGCATTGCCGCTCTCCCGTGCGACGAGGTACTCGCGTTCGAGCGCGGGGCTCGTCCTCTCGAACAGCGGCGCCACGCCCAGTTCGCAGCCGATCGCATCGGCACCGGCGAGTGGTTCCGCCCAAGCGAAGCGCTGCTCGCGCACATCGACGAACTAGCCGCGGGCGTCGACGACCCGTGGCACCGCTACGCGCTGTGGGTCAGTATCGCGCTAGCGCTGCGCGGCTAGAGCCGTTCGCGCACGAACGGCGACTCAAGCGCAGCACGGTGCATGGCCGTCTGCGACAGCGCGGAAAACAGGAAGAACCCGGTCAGTCCGCTCCACCCGGCGGTCCAGGTCAGCCGCGATGCAATCTGCCAGATGTTCGATTCCGCGTCCGCGCCCATGACGACCGCGACCTCGCGCGTGCGTCGCAGGTGGTGCTGCGCCAGTTCGGCGACTCTCGTGGTGACTCCGGTGAACCGATGCTCGTGCCCCGGGAGCACCTCGTGGCCTGGATATCGCGCGACCGCGTCGAGACTCGCAAGGTAATCGGCGAGCGCATTCGTCGCGGTGTCGCCGCCGAGCCCGAGGCCCGAGAAGGTGACCGGCAGCACGTGGTCGCCCGTGAAGAGGATGTTCCGCGCATCGTCCCGCAGGCTGAGGCTCCCCGGCGTGTGGCCGGGCGTCCACATCGCGACGAGGTCGAAGCCAGGTGTGGGCGGCGCGACTCCGGTGCCGAGCCGGTCGCCGTCGTCGACCACGACATCCGCGTGCACGTCGAGGAGCGCTGGCGCACGGCCGGCCATCGAGGTCAACTCCGCACGACGTCCAGTCGGAACACCCCATTCGTCGAACTGCGCCGCGAGCCGGTCGGGCGTCCAGCTCGCGACCCTCCTGCGCTCAAGGGCCTCCTGCTCGGCTCGATGCAGGATAAGAGGAACGCCGGTGGCCTGCCTGAGGCGGGCGGCCATCCCGAGGTGATCGGGATGCAGGTGCGTCGCCGTGATCGATCGGATGTCGCCCAGCCTCGCGCCGCTGCCGCCGCCGAGCAACGCGAGCGAGTCGATGAGCAACGCCCAGTTGTCGTCGCGATCGAGGCCGGGATCGATCACGTGGATGCCGCGGGCGGAGTCCCGGAGCAGGTAGGCGAACGAGTACGGCATGTGCTCCCCCGGCATGGGCATCCGCAGCGCCCAGACATCGTCGCGAATCCGGTCGAGCGGGCCAGTCTCGGGCATAGTCCGACGATAGCAATGTCAGCTCACAGGCCTGGTCTCGATAACGCGGGCTCCTGCGTCGCGCCACTACTCGACCAACGAATCCACCCCGCTGGTCGAGTAGCCGCGGCGAAGCCCGGCCCACCCCGCTGGTCCGGCCCACCCCGCTGGTCGAGTAGCCGCGGCGAAGCCCGGCGTTATCGAGACCACTCCAACGCCTCACTACGGTGGTGTAATGCAGCCCCATTCACTCACCCGCGACGAAGCACGACAGATCGCCGTGCGCGCGGCGCTGCTCGACGCCGAGCGGCCGAACGACCTGGTCGGCATGGTCGCCGACCTCGCGATGCTGCGCGTCGAGCTGACTCCCACCGTGGCTCCCGCGGCCGATCTCGTCGCCTGGACGCGGCTCGGCGCGGAGTACACCCCGCCAGACACCGCCCGCGCGCTCGCGAGTGGACAGCTCTTCGAGCGTGGCTGGATGCTTCGGCCGATGGCCGACCTCGGGCTGTTCCTCGGCGGCATGCGCACCTGGGCCGATCGCGCGGGCGCCCGCGGATGGATGGAGGCGAACGAGGGATTCGTCGGCCGCATCCTCGACCGTATCGCGGCCGATGGGCCGCAGACCTCGCGGGATATCCCCGACGAGGCCGAGGTGCCGTGGATGTCCACCGGCTGGACCAACAATCGCAACGTCACGCAGATGCTCGAGTTCCTGCACATGACCGGCGAGCTCGCCGTCGTCGCCCACGCCGGCCGGCTTCGAGTGTGGGATCTGGCCGACCGGGTTTTCCCAGGCGTGGCGGAGGTACCAGAGGACGACGCCCGCCTCATTCGCAGCGAACGTCTCCTTCGAGCCTGCGGGATCATGCGCGACAGCATCGCCGTCTCCCCCGGCGAGCTCCACGGTGTCGTCCCGGTGGGCGAGCCAGCCGCGATCGAGGGCGTGCCGGGCAAGTGGCGCGTAGACCCCGCGCAGCTAGGTCGCGAGTTCACCGGTCGCACCGCGCTCCTGTCGCCGTTCGACCGGTTGCTCACCGACCCGCAGCGCGTCGGTCGCCTATTCGAGTTCGATTACATGCTCGAGATGTACAAGCCGCAGAAGCAGAGAATCTGGGGGCGGTTCGCGCTGCCGATCCTCCACGGCGACCGGCTCATCGGCAAACTGGACGCCAGATCAGACCACACCGCCGGCCGCTTCATGGTGCACGCGGTGCACGAGGATGCGCCGTTCGACCCGGCCACGAAGGCCGCTGTCGACGCCGAGATCGAGACCATCGCATCCCTCCTTGGCCTTGAAATCCACCATGGCTGACGCCGCGCCTCCGGGAGTACTCTGGGCCTGCGTCGGGGCTGGGAACCCGGCAGGGATGAGATAGGCAATGGACCTAAAACTCGAAGTAGTCGTGCTTGGCGTCACCGATGTCGATCGAGCGAAAGACTTCTACGCGTCGCTCGGCTGGCGCCTGGACGCCGATTTCTCGGCGCACGAAGACCTGCGAGTCGTGCAGCTGACACCGCCCGGCTCTGCCGCATCCATCATCTTCGGCAAAGGCCTCTCGAACTCGATCCCGGGCGCGATCCAAGACCTGCAGCTCACCGTTACAGACATCATCGCCGCCCGCGACGAGCTGGTCGGCAAGGGCGTGGATGTCTCCGAGGTCTTCCACGACGAGGACGGGGTGTTCCACCACTCCGGCATGATCGGACGGGTGTCGGGGCCGCATCCCGATCGCGCCTCGTACAGTTCCTTCGCCTCATTTTCAGACCCCGACGGCAATGGCTGGATGCTGCAGGAGATCACTCAGAAACTGCCCGGCCGATGAGCGAAAATGAGGCTGAGCTCTCGCAGGTGGAGACGCTCAGCGTGATCCTCGATGTGCTGAACCAGGCGGCGACGGCACACGGCATCCACGAGGCCACCGACCTCGGTGGCGTGCGCGACGAGCAGTGGCCCGAGTGGTACGCGCAGCACATGGTGGCGAACCTGGCGAACGGCGGCTACAAGCTGGTGAAGACCGCCGCTGCCGGTTGAGTCACGCTCGCCGGTTGAGCCTGTCGAAACCCCCCGCCCCGTACAATCGCCTGACCGAATGAAGTGGGAGAACGCGTGCGCCAAAACGTTGATTTCGTCACAGTCTCGACGGCGGGCCTCGACTCGAGCCCGGTAGCGGAAGCGCTCGCGGGGCTCCGGGCCAACGAGGCGCGCTACTTCAAGAACAAGTACGACCACGTTTTCGCGGTTGGGCCTGCGGGCGATGAGACCGAGACCCTCGTCTGGGTGAATCGCATTCTGGCCGATCGCGACCTCGTGATCGCGTCTCCTGCCCTTGAGGCGACCAGCTTCGAGGTCGACGGAATTCGCATGGCGTATGTCTTCTATCAATCCGGCCTGTCGATCAACGTGATGTACACGCTCGACGACGCAGGCAAGCGCGCGGTCGGCCTCAAGCTCTCCGAGGGCATGGATGTCCCGGAAGAGCTCGCCGCCAAGTTCAAGTTCGCGCGGCAGAAGTCCAAACTGGCCGGCGTCATCCGCGGTTCGTTCTTCGTGATCAAGAACACGTACTGACGACTCGGCGCATGCCACCGCCGAACGATGCTGGCCGCGCGTCAGTCCTGCGGGTTGATCAGGCAGAAGGGATGCCCTGCCGGGTCGAGGTAGACCCGGAATGTGGGCGTCTCCGACCCGGTCTTCGTCGCGCCGAGCTTCAGAACCGCGGCCTCCGCCGTCTCGAAGTCGTCGACCTTGACGTCGAGGTGCATCTGCTGCGGCACATCCTGGCTCGGCCACTGGGGCGGATTGTAGTTTTCGACCTTCTGGAAGGCGATGAGTGGCCGCCCAACCGGAAGCGTGAGCTCGGCCCAATCCGGGTCGTAGCCAACGATCTCTGCGCCGATGAGTTCGGAGTAGAACCGCGCGAGGGCCTGCGGGTCTGGACAGTCGATGATGAGTAACTCCAGGGTTCCAATCATGCGCCCACGATAGAACCGCACCCCGACATTGCGAAGGGGTTGCGCTACGGCGCAGGGATCAGGATGCCGGGCCGAGGAGCACGGCGAGCAGCGAGGCGGCGCCACCGACGATGAACAGCAGGGTTCCGAGCTGCATGGTGCGGGTCTTGTTGCGATCGGAGACCGGCACGCTGACCTCGAGGATGGGGCATCCGGACCATCCGATCAGGCCGATGCTCAGCGTGACGATCGCGGCGGCGACCCACCACAGCACACCGAGCCCGGCGGGGAGCACCGACGGCCGCCATCCGGATGACAGCAGCAGGCCGGTCACGATCGCGACCGCGCCCACGGCGACACCGAACCAGAGCGTGCCACTCCACATGATGCGCTGGAGGTTCTTCTCCGGTGTCATCAGGTCATGCAGGGGAACCGCGGCGGGCGCACCCGCCGCGTCGTTGGAGAGGTTGCCGACTTGAGTGCTCGTTGATGACATATGACTTCCCGCGGTTGTGTTGATCGTGCAAATCATTGGTGACAGATCACCAATGCGCTTAGTTCATTGATACTCCTCCTGCACCCCATCGCGCACGCCGCGCACCGTGCGCGGCAACACCCTGGGCCGAGGATGGCTGGCGAATCGCCGAGATTCAGTGCGATCTGGCGCGGCGTTTCGCAATTCGCCCTCAGTTGCGGTGTGGCCGGCCACGCGACAGGAAGGGTTGCCGCGGAGCCGGGTTCGCGCAAGGCTGGCCGGCATGAAGGATGACCTGACGTTCTACCTCCAGCGGGGCCGCGAGGCCCTCCTCTGGAAGCTCGACGGAGTGAACGAGTACGACGTCCGGCGGCCGATGGTCGACACGGGAACGAACCTGCTCGGGCTCGTCAAGCACGTGGCATCCGTGGAGGCAGGCTATTTCGGCGAGGTGTTCGGCAGGCCTTTCCCCGAACCGATGCCGTGGGCCGAGGATGACGCGGAGCCGAACGCCGACATGTGGGCGACCGCAGACGAGTCGCGCGAATTCGTCACCGACTTCTATCGGAGAGTCTGGGCACACTCGGATGCCACGATCGCAGAACTCGACCTCGACGCGACGGGCGTGGTTCCGTGGTGGCCGGAGGACCGACGAAACCCGACCCTGCACCGCGTACTCGTGCACATGATCGCCGAGACGGAACGGCACGCCGGCCACGCAGACATCCTCCGCGAGCAGATCGACGGGGCGACGGGCACACGGCCAGGGCTCCCACCGGAGGGCTACTTCGACTGGGAGAGCTATCGCGCGCGCCTCGAGCAGGCCGCCCGCTCTGCAGCGGATCGCTAGCGCCGTCCACCTCGCCGCGCCAGCCAACGCGAAACGGATTATCGGCAGCCCTGCCGCTTCTCCCACGGGGAGCGCGCCGGTAGATCGAGAACCCGTGGCGGTTCGCGATCCTCAAGGTCTTAGCCCACCCCACGGAGCACACAGATCGTCGGCGCGAGGTCCTGCGCCGACCCTGTCGCCTGCCATAATTTCTTCGCCCCTGACCCCACCCTGATCGACGCTTGGGCGAACCCGATCACTGTCGATGCGCGGTTGGTAAAGAACACGGTGATGTGAAAATTGTGGTCTGTCGCGGCGTGATTCCGGATCGTTCCGCTCGCTCTCCACTGACCATCCTTCGTTGGCACGCACGCGCTCATCGTGACATCGGATCGAGTCGCCGGATCGTTCGGGATTGCTGTCGGGACCGCGACAGGCGCGACCGGAGCCGCGCTCGCGGTCGGCCTCGCCGCCGGAATCCGCAGCGCCGAGTGCGCTGCCGTCGTGCACCCTGACAAAACGGCACAGACGACCACCACCGTGACAAACAGCCCGAACTTCACGAAACCACGGGGCAAGCGGACGTTCCTAGGCTTTGCGCCGACGACGGATCAGGAGCACCAGCCCGCCAGCTGCGAACAGGATCACGGCGAGAATCAGGCCCCCGGTCGGATCCGCGCCGGTGAAGCCGAGCACCGGCGGGACAACCGGCGGAACACCAGGCGGAACAACGGGCGGAACTACAGGCGGGTCAGCGATCACCGCGGCCGTCGAGTCGGGCGACAACACCGTGACGTTGCCCCCGGTGCCAGAAGCAACTGCGGTGTTCGAGAGGGTTCCAGACCGAAGGTCTGCCGCCGTGACCGAGTACGTCGCCGTGCACCTGAGATCGTCGCCCGGCGCCATCGAAGCGACTCCCGCCGGGCAGTCGACGGCCGATAGTGCGCCTGTGCCAGTGAAGCTGGACTCCTGCACGATCACGTTCGTCACGGTGACGTTGCCGATGTTCTTGATCTCGAAGCTGTACGTCACGTTCTGTCCGACGGTCGTGATCTTCGCGACGTCTGCCGTCTTGCTGAGCGAGAGGGCTGCACTACTTGCGATCGCAACGACTGCCGTCGACCCATCGGAAGTCACGGTCGACCCCTGCGGGGCATCCGCGGACGCGGTTGCGGTGTTGCTGATGCTTCCCGTGTCGAGGTCAGCCTGCGTCACGGCATAGGTGGCCGTGCAATCGATCGTGCCGGATGGCGCCAGGGTTGTTCCCGGGCAACTGACCGCTGACAGCGTGCCGCTTCCCGTGAACGCGCCCTCGTTGACCGCCACGTTGTCGAGCGTGACGTTGCCGTCATTCACCACGGCGAAGTGGAACGTCACTCGGTCGCCGACCTCTGCAACGGAGGCGGGCGACACGCTCTTGGTCAGCGTCAGATGGGGCAGCTGGACGGCGGCCACCGTTGCTGTCGACGGGCCGGACACGACCGATCCGTTGCCTGGCGCCAGCGCTGAACCGGTCGCCGTGTTGCTGATTGAGCCCGCGTCCAGGTCCGCCTGTGTCACCGAATACGTTCCAGTGCAGGTCGTCGACGCGGCGGGCGCAAGGATGTTCACCGGGCAGGTCACCGACGCCAGCATCGGGTCGTTTACCGACAGGCCGTGCAGGGTCTGGTTACCGGTGTTAGTCAACAGGAAGTCGTACGGCACCGTGTCGCCGATATTTTCAACCGACGTTTCGGTCGTCGATTTGACGATGCTGAGCGAGGAGTCGGTGACAGCGCGCACGGTGACAACATTCGAGCTGTTGCTGATCGGCGCCCCGGCCGCGGGCTGGCCCGTCACGATCGCCGAGTCGCTGAGCCGACCGTGATCGATGTCGGCCTGCGTGACGTTGTAGGTTGCGACGAAGTGCGCCACCTGGCCAGGCAGCAACGGCGTGTTCGCGCCGGAGCACGTGTCGGTGGGGTTCGACAGCGACTCACAGGTGACGGTGGGCGATGCCTCACCGCTCGGGGCATCCGTGAAAGAATCGACGACGCTTGTGCTGATCAGCGGAACGGCTTCGGTATTCGTCACATCGAACGTGTAGTCGATCTCGTCACCGACAGCGGAGTAAGTGGCCTGCGTCGCACCCTTCACGATGCCGGGCGAGTTGGTGGATGCCGTAAGTCCCGTCTTCGAGGACTCCGCTGCGCCGAGGAACGGATCGTCCGTCGAGTCGTCGTCGCCGGTGTCACCGAGGTGGGCATTCGTGCCGACGGTATTCCACGCCTCTGCGCCAACCGTGAGGTCTGGCGTCGAGACCGAATATGAGACGCTGAATGACTGCTCAAAGGGGGAGCCGTTCACGCCGACGGTGCCCGAGTATGCGATACGGAGCGCCGTCGTGTCCGACAGCGGGCTGGGCGCGGTTGCCGACCAGTCGTTCACACACCCCGGGTTCGAGGCATTAGCGAGAATCTCTGGCCGACACGGGTTCGCCGCCTGGGAGTACTCGATGCTGACCCCGGCTGGTGGTGTTGGGACATCCGTTAGCTGCACCGCAAACTGCGAGCCGCGGGCGACGGTCGAGGTCGCCTCCGTGTCGCCGACCCTCGGAAGCAGGTCGTACATCACCGGGTCGTGCAGGTTGGACTGGCCGGTGTTCGTGAACGTGACGTCGTAGGTCGCGCTCCCCCCTGTCGGGCTCACCTTGCCGACGCCGCCCGCTCCGATGGGCGATGCATCCAGGTTGCCTTGCACCTGCTTGCCGACGCTGAAACCAGGGTTCGTTGCTGTCACAGTGAAGGGAGACGCGTATCCGCAGTAGTTGCCAGCGATCGACGATCCGTTGGTGTCGAGCTCTGCGTCACCCGATGCCGCGGCGGGTGGAGCCTGGACCGATGCCGCGTAGATGCATTCGGGGATTGCGGCGGCGTAGCCCAGCGTCATCGTGTTCCGGTAGACGCCAGCGCATCCGGCCGGGAGGTTCACGTTGAATGCGGTCGAGCTGAGGATGTAGAGGCCAGGCACGGCGGCGAGTCCGGCAGGGATGGTCCAGACGACGAGAGTGCGCCCGGTGCCGTTGTAGTTCGCGGTCTGCACCGGCGTGATCGAACCAGAGGTGTAAGTGTGGCCGTTCTGCCCGGTAAGGGTGAAGGTGAGCGGGGCCGTGATCGTGCCGACGTTTGCGGGTGAGAGGTAGTCGATGTAGATGGCCTTCGATGTGCCCTGGTCGAACTCGAGCTGGTTGCGGAGGTTACCGTTCGTCGTGCTGTTGAGCGTGACGTGGTCGACGCAGCCGCCGCTGTAGGTTGCGGTGAGGCTCGGGAAGGCGAGCGCGCCACCGGCCGCCGCAGCCGGGTCGGCCACGAGGATGCTCGTGCTGGGCAGCTGCGGGGTTTTAACCGCCACGGTCGTGCCGGAGAAGTACGCCTGTGCCGTCTCGGTATTGGTCATGATGTGACCGGGCACCGCCGTCGCCGCGGCATAGCCGGTGACTGTGAAGGTCATTGTCGCGAAGGTGTTGTTGCCCTCTTCCGTGAAGGCGGGGATGTCGATCTCGGAGATCACCGGCGAAGTCGGAAGCGACCAGCCAGTGCCGGAGACGTATGCCACCGAGCCTGTCGTGCCGTTTGCGTACAGCACGGTGATCTTGTCGGCCGCGGTCGGGGTGAATCCTGCCACAGTGACGGTCTTCGGCACATAGGCGGGATGAGCGCAGGCGACGCCGGGAGCGTTGCTCAGGTATTTTGCCCCGGACACGTTGTCGATGCAGGGCAGCGGGTCCTTCATGTCATAGCTGAGCCCGGATGCCGTGGTCACCGGCTTTGTGGAGGCCGTGAACACGTAGTCGGTGTCGCCACCAGACGAATCCCAGTCGCCCGGGAAGGTGTATTTGGCTGGGGTCGTTCCGTCGAGCGCCTTGTACTGACCGAGGTTCCCCAGGGTCTTCGCGGTGACGTTCTTCGTCGCTACCCAATTGATGTCAACGACCGTTCCGCACTTCTGACCCGGTGTGGACGTGCTCACGAACCCATCGATGTATGTGAATGTGGACGTCGGAGTGTGGCAGATCGTCGAACCGACCGCGTCGCCCGTGCCGTTGGCCGCGGCGGTGCCGTTCACGATGAAGACCACCCTGTCATTGGTCGGGTTGAGGCAGTCTGATCCGTCTCCGCTGTAGGTGATGGTGCCTCCGGCGGTGCCGACCGCAGGCTTGTGAATTGTGCCCTGGAGGGCGACCGGTGCCGTCGACAGGCTGGTAAATGTGAAGTTGGACGGCAACACATCGCTGAGGTTCAGCGCAGACAATCCGAGATCTCCCGTGCCGATGCCGCAGCTCATCGTGAAGGTCAGGGTCATCGGGCCACCGGTGAAGACGCTGGCGGTTGCGCCGCCGCCGAGGCTGTCATTGTGGCCGGCGGTGGCGTTCAGCACGGCCGCGGCCCCGGTGCTCGAGCCTGCGGTATTGGTGAACGTCGGAGTCAGCGTCGCAGCCGCGCCGTTGAGGGTGGTCTTGTCCGGCGGGCGCACGGTGAACGTACATGACGACGTGCCCGTCGCCATGGTGCCAAAAGCGAACGACACCTTGCCAGCTGGCTTCGTCATCGTCGGGCAGTTGCCATTCGTGATCCACGACGAGATGTCGCTCGTGGCACCGTCGCCCGTAATGGAGGTGGTTGGGATCGTCACTGTCGAGTTCGCACAGCCACCTGTCGTGCTGCACGACACGGTGAGCGTGTAGGTGACAGGAGTGTTGCTTGCGACCGTGCTGGTGGCTGGCGTCAGGGTGACGGTGTCAGCAGCGTAGGCCGCTTCCGCCCCAACCAGACTGGCCGCGACGATCCCGAGAGCTGCAATGCCCGCAACAATTCCCCGCGCAATACCCGAAGTCGAACTCATTACGTTCCCCCAAAACGCGCACGCCACCTCATCGCCGGCACAAGTGCGCGGTCCAACGTTGTCAGAGCGCCAGCGGCGTTCCAGCTGCAGAACGCCAATTTCACCCCCGATTTAATCGGCAGGGCGAAGCGGGTCCTCCCGCAGCAGCCCTTGAAGATAAGCAGCGCGCAAGGCCTCATCACGGTGAGATACGCCGAGTTTGCGGTAGAGGGTGCGCACCTGGCTCTTCACGGTGTTCGCCGAGACGTGCAGGGTGGCCGCGACTTCTGGAAGGCTGCCGGTCTTGCGCAGCAACTCGAGAACGTCGGCCTCCCGCGGGGTCAGCGCGGGAAGAGTCAGGGTGGTGTGGAACGGCTCGGGCATCGACCGAAGCCTTGCCAGCGTCTCGCCCTTCGCGCCCGTTCGCTCGGCGAACTCGTAGAGCATGGAACGGTACTCCGCCGGAACAAGGATGACGGGGCTCACCGTTCCGTGCACATGAAGAATCGCGAAGAAGCGACGCAACGCTGTCTCTGCAACGCTCTCGTCGTTGCGCAACAGCGAGGCACACGCCATCAAGAGCTCGGAGGCCGCCTGAAGCCGCGGAGCCTGCGGCAGGCGCTGCCCGCTCAGGTGTTCGACGACGAGGTCAGGACGCTGTTCGAGCAGGGAGATGTGTGCCCTCAGGATCACAGCAACGGGCGCAGATCGATCCATGCCGCGAAGCACCTCGTGGGCCGAGCCCATCTGGCCGAGTGCGGCATGCAGGAGCACCCGAACGACGGCGAGGATGATGCGATCTTCGGGTGAGACCCGCGCCTTGGTGCGGTCGGTCAACTCGCGCTCGCTCAGCTGGCGAAGTCCGACATCGGGCGCGCCGCGCCACAACTCTACGAAACCGCGGGCAACGGAGAATAGTAAGCCGTGTTCGAGATTCTCGCGACCGACGAACAGCTCGAGCGCTCGAAAGGCCCCGTCCGCATCCGCGGATTCGAGCGCGACAATTCCTTGCGCCAAATGCGCAAGCGACCCGACATAGCCGTCGCGCAAATCGACCGGGTAGTCGCTTTCGTCGATTCGCGCGAGCGTTATGGTCGCAGCAGAGCACTCCCCCAATACCGCCTCGATCGCCGCGACAAGTGCCGTCGCGCCCAGGGATTCCGACTTGCCCTCGGCGAGTGAATGTTCAGACACACCAACCCGTTCTGCGGCGGCCTTCGCCTCCGAGAGGCAACCCGCGCGAAACAGGCTCATTGCTGCCTGGAGCCGATACGACCCCACTTGATCGGCGATCTCCTCCAACTCGATGGGCTGGGCTTCATCCAGCAGTGCGAGCATCCGCCGCGCCTGCGCGACCGAATCCGCAGCGCGGCCCGTGATACGCAGGATGACGGTCTCAATGAGCGCGAAACCAATTCGCTCTGAGACACGCTGCCGATGACGAACGGCTCGACTGGCGCCGAGAGCGAGAGTCAGCATCTGGAGAGCTTTCCAGCGATCACCCCGCGCGTTGGCGGCGAGCCCGAGGACAACAGCAAGGAATGGGAGCCGCGCGATATAGCGCAGGGGGACCTGTTGCACGATGGCAGCACTTCCGCGCGACCGCATCAGCGTGAATCCGCCGTGCAGACAGACATCCGAAGCACGCGAATAGTCTTCGGCGTCTACCGCGTGCCGTAGCGCGGGAAGGAAGTGCCTGCGCGATTCTGCCGACGCACTGGCCCGGAGGCTCGTGGACCGAAACCCATCGGGGTCGCTTCTTCTCATCTCACCCCGCAGCACCTCGCGAATCAGTGGGTGATACCTGAAGCGCACGCCGTCAGCCGAGTCCCGTCGCATCACGAGGCCGTCCGTCTCGAGCGATGTGAGTTGGGACTCGGCGCGATCGGTCGTCAACCCGCTCAGGTGCGCGGCGAGCTGCACATCGACGTCGTCGGGGATTGCGGTAGCCGCAGCGAATGCGGCAAACCCGGCACCGTCCGTGGCGAAGAGTCCGCGCAGATAGTCGAGCACGACCGCCTGGGGAGAAGTCTGCCCCCCGATCCCAGCCAACGAGCCGGCCAGAATCGCCCTTAGTAAGAGCGGATTGCCCCCGGACGCCTCGAGCAACTCGGTGGTCGTACCGTAGCGTGACCCATGCTCGCCAGCTATCGCGGCAACGTCCGCCGCGCGCAGCACCAGCTCGTCCGGCCCGATGACCTCGATGTCGAGTGTCAGCGCATGACGCGGCGACTCGAGTTCATCCCGGGCTCGCGTTCCTACCACCGCAGTCACGTTCGGGCACGCGTGGATGACCGCGAGGATGTCCTCGAAGGTCGCGCGATCGATCAGTTCGTGAGCGTCGTCCACTACTAAGACGAATGGATCGGGCGCGGCTCGAAATGCGCGAAGCAGGTCACCCCGCAACGCCTCCCGATTTGGAACGTCTGCCAGGTGCGTGCCGAGGTCGATGTCCACCACGTGCGCCGCGTCAACAACGGCATTCCAGAATGACACCTGAGTTCCGATGTCCGGCTCGACCGTGACCCAGACTCCGGACGCGGACTTCTGGGCTGCCCACTGTGCCATCAGCACCGTCTTGCCACCGCCGCCGGGCGCACGGATTACGGTGAGCGGCGATTGACCGACCCGGCCCACAAGTGACTTGCGACCCAGCATCCCCTCCGGCACTCGTGGCACGCCGAAAATACCGCGCTCGCTCATCCCCCACCACTCTTCGTGCTTGAAATCAATTCGCGAAAATCCGTGCGTGCCCAGCGCGACGGTCGACTGGGTCCAACCCTATAAGGGTCTTCTACCCCCGAACGGGCGTGGCACGTCGATCGAACGCGCCAGTGACTGCCACGATCGTCTGGTGACTCTCGCTCCGGCCACCATTTCGACCCGTCGAGCCCGCGTCCTCATCGGCCAGATCGTCGTGAAATTCGCGCTTTTCGCGACCTACGCAGGCATGGTTTCTGTCTTGCTGCCCGCGAAGGTCGCCGTCCTCGATCCGCACGACAAAGTTGCAGCGCTCGCCACAATCGCGTCGATCGCGCTCGTCGTGACCGCGTTCGCCCAGCCCGTCGTGGGCGCCCTCAGCGACAGGACCGCGACCCGCTTCGGTCGTCGCACGCCGTGGATGGTATCCGCCGCCCTGATCGGCGGCGTGGCGATCGGAGCTGCGGGGAGTGCCGCAGGCATCTCGCTGCTCGGAATCGCCTGGGTCATCGGGCAGCCGTCGCTGAAGGCGCTGGAGGTATCGACGGACGCATATCTGGTCGATGCGTTCCCGCCGAGCCGGCGCGGGAGCGCTGCCGGCCTCGTCGGGCTCGCGCTGGTTGCGGGCACGGCCTTCGGGGCAGTGCTCGCGGCGTCGCTCGAGACGAGGCCTGCGGAGGCGACCTGGTTGCTTGCCAGCGTGGTTGTCGTGGCAGCGGTCGCCTTTGCGGTCCTCGTGCGCGACCCGCCGAGTACACGGATCCGCCGCCAACATCGCAGGATTCGCGACTCAGTTCGCGCTGTTGCAGGAACGGTGCTGGCGCATCCCGACTACATCAAGGTTCTCCTGTGGCAGGTCGGATTCTCGATCGCCTATGGCGTCGTGTTCGCCTATCTCTTGTACATCGTCACCGACCTGATCGGCATCCAGAAGGTCGCGGCTGCACAGCTGATCGGGCTTGCTACCGTCCTCGGTGCTCTCGCGGCCGCGCTCAGTGTCGCGCTCGGGGGATGGCTCAGCGACCGACTGGGGCGGCGGCGACCGTTCATTCTCATCGGGAACGTGCTCATGATCGTCGGCGATGGGATCCTGTTCGCCTTTCCCGCCGTTTCCTCAGTGCTGGTAACGGCAGTTCTCTTCGGAATCGGCCTCGGACTGTCGATCTCCTGCGGACGAGCACTCGCGAGTCAGGTGCTGCCCAACCAGGCGACGGGGGCCGCGACCGGACTCGGTGTGCTCAACACCGCCACCAGCCTCGGGCAGGCCGCGGCGCCGGTGCTCGGAGCTCTCGTAATCGGCTGGGGTGGCTATCTCGCCACGTTCGTCGTCAGTATTGTCTTCGCTGCGGCCTGCTCGGTCGCGATCGGGCTGGTGAAGTCGGTTCGGTGAGCCTATTCGCGCTGGAGGGCGGCGACGACGCGATCCAGCCCCCAGCGCCACGCCGCATCCACATCGCCACCCAGCCGGAACGCGCCGCTGAGCTCCATCGTGAGAAACCCGTTCGCCCACGCCGTAACCAGACGGGCGCCGTTCAGGGCGTGCTCCGGTCCAGTGATTTCGCGGACGGCGTCCAGCAGGGGGGAAACGCTGCGAGCGGTCGACGCCTGCTGATCGCGCGGCACCCCGTGCGTGCCGAACACCAGGGCGAAGCCGACCGGTTGCTCGCGCGCGAAGGCTCGCAACGCATTGGCCTGCGCCACGAGCCGGGAACGCGGGTCGGAAACGGTACCGGTGGCCTCCAGCCTCGATGCGAGATCGTCCAGGGTGTCGGCGAGCACGAGACTCAGCAGCTCGTCTCGATCGCGGATGCGCTTGTACAGGGAGGGCGCACGGACTCCCACGCGATCGGCAACAGCCTGCATGGTTAGTCCGTCGACTCCCACCCGTTCGACGAGTTCGCGACCGGCGGCGACGATCGCCGCGCGCGTCGTTTTCTCGCGTGCCGGCATCCGATCTCCTCATTCACCTTGACCATTCGGCTGATGGCTAATTATCATAGCCTTCATGGAACTCTCCACCGGACTACACCGCATCGGCAACGACATCATCGCCGTACACCTCATTGTCACCGATGATGGGCTCACCCTCATCGACGCCGGATTGACCGGTCACTACTCCGACCTGCAGCGCGAACTGAAAGCGATCGGGCGGCCGCTCTCAGACATCCGCGGCATCGTGCTCACGCACGGCGACACCGACCACACCGGCTTCGCCGAACGGCTCCGAAGCGAACTCGGAATCCCCGTCTATGTCGGTGCGGGCGACGCCGCCCGCGCACAGGGAGAAAAACCGCCCACGACGCAGAAGGAGAAGCGACGCGTTGGCCCAATGATCGGATTCTTCGCGTACGCGATGCGCAAAGGCGGACTTCGGATGCCATCGGTCGCGGAGGTCGTGCCGGTCGAGGATGGCGACGTGCTGCCCCTTCCCGGATCGCCCGTGATCATCGGAATGCCCGGCCATTCGCCCGGGAGCGTCGCCATCCACGTGCCCGCTGTCCGTGCCGTCTTCGTTGGTGACGAGCTGACGACCCGCAACGTGCTCACCGGCGAAACGGGTCCACGGCCCGCACCCTTCACCGACGACCAGGCGACATCCTCTGCGTCACTCGACCGGCTGGCCGCGCTTGATGTTGACTGGGTCATCCCCGGCCACGGCGCGCCCTGGCACGGCGGCACGCCGGCACTCATTGCTGGCTACCGATCCGCGGAGGCGGCTTCCGCCTGAAGGCTCAACCGGTAGTGAGCGGATGGGAGAGGTCGTCCTCACCGATCAGTTCGGTATTCTCGGCTGAGCGCGCAAATGCCGCGGAATTGCACTGACTGGAGCAACACATGACCGAATACGCCTTTGGCGGCGCCGCTGACATCGACCGCGCGATCGGTTACCTCGTCGGCCTCGACAACTCGCAGACCAACGCGCTGGCCGTGCTGGAAATCGACGACGCCATCTCGGAGCTGCAGGGCGAATACGAGAAGTGTGTCGCCGACCCTGCGTACCAGCCCGACGAGGACTTCATCGCGCGCCTGTCCGGGTACCTCGAGCGCGCCGACGACACGGATAACCCGCAGCTCGTCTGATCCGAGACTGCGCGTGCGAGAATTCCGGCGTGACCGAACATCGTCGGATGCTTCTCGACACCGCCGCCCTGTACTTCCGCGCCTTCCACGGCGTCCCAGACACTGTGCGGTCGCCGGGCGGTGAGCCCGTCAACGCGGTCCGCGGTCTGCTCGACATGATCGCGAAACTCGTCACCGACTTTGAGCCGACCGAGCTGGTGGCCTGCTGGGACAACCAGTGGCGACCGACATGGCGGGTCGCCCTGATCCCGTCATACAAGGCCCAACGCGTCGCGTCGGAAACCAAAGCAGGCTCGGTCGAGACGGTCCCGGACCAACTCACCGCGCAGGTGCCTGTCATCCGTGAAGTCCTGGATGCCCTCGCAATACCCATCGTCGGCGCCGACGACCACGAAGCCGACGACGTGATCGGCACGCTGGCCCAGCGCGCCCACATCCCCGTCGACGTCGTCACCGGCGACCGCGATCTCTTCCAGGTCGTCGACGATGCGCACAATGTGCGGGTCATCTACACCGGGCGCGGGATGTCGAACCTCGAGATCCTCACCGACTCCGCCCTGAAGACCAAGTACGGCATCGCGCCCGAGCAGTACGCCGACTTCGCCGTCATGCGCGGCGATCCATCGGACGGCCTTCCCGGCGTCGCCGGGATCGGGGAGAAAACTGCCGTATCCCTGCTGAGCGACTTCGGCGACCTCGATGGCATCATCGCCGCAGCCTCGGATGACTCGTCCGCGCTGTCGGCAACGACCCGTACGAAGATCCTCGCCGCCGCCGAATACCTGGCGGTCGCGCCGACGGTCGTTCAGGTGGTGCGGAATCTCGAGCTACCGAGGTTCGACGCACACATCCGGCCGCGCACTCCAGAGCAGTCCGACATCCTCGACGGCCTCTCGACGAGGTGGGGACTCGGCGGATCACTCGACCGAGCGCGCCACGCGCTCGACTCCGTGCGTGCCTGGTAGCCGGTGACGCCGACTGGCACCCAGTCTCAGAGTTGGTCGGCCACGTCCCAGATCTGGCCTGTCTCGTTGGAACTCAGGTGCGCGACGAGAGCGGCACCGGAGTCTTCCGCCGTGAGCAGTCTCCCCGATTCATGGTTCGCGATGAACCGATCGTGAAGGCTGTGCCCGATCTGCTGCGGATCCTGGGCACGGATCCACCCCTGCATGGCGGTGTCCACTCCACCCGGCCGGTAAGCGTTGATCGTCACGCCGGTGTCGCCATATTCGGCGGCCATACTCACGGTCTGGGCTTCCAACGCCGCCTTCGTTGCGGCGTATGTGCTGCCACCGATCATCCCTTCAGGATGAGCGACCACGCCGCTGGACACGTTCACAATCCTCCCCCATCCTTCGGCGACCATGCCCGGCAGGAGATGGCCGGCAAGCAAGACGGGCGCGATGGTGTTCAGCCGGAACGCGTCAAGGATGCCGATCGCCGATAGCTCCGCGGAGGGGCCGAGCGGGGCGACCGTGCCCGCGTTGTTGATCAACAGATCGATGTGACCGACTCTCTCCTTCAGCAGGACCGCGAGGTCCTCGATCTGATACAGCTCGATCAGATTGGCGGGGAGGATCACCGCGGTTGCTCCGGCCTCACGAACGAGTTCTGCGGTGGTCTCGAGTTGTTGTTCCGTGCGCGCCACCAACGCGACCGCTCGCACTCCCGCTCTCGCCAGCGCGACGGCAGTCGCCTGGCCGATCCCACGCCCGGCACCTGTGACAACAGCAGTCCTCGCGGCCAGGAAACCCTCGCGCGCGATCGCCTCGGTCACAGCCCCAGCCCTTCGAGCGCAGCGAGCACTTGGGCCGGCTCGGTTCTGGTGGTGTAATCCGGGTGGACGTCAATCCAGGCGAGCCGCCCATCGGAACCGACGATCGCGACGGTCGGCATCGGCAGCTCGATAGTCCCGTCTGCATTCACCTGCTCAAGGTCGAGGCCACGATTCAATTGCGCCTGCCGTGCCGCGTCCGACGGGTGCGTCAACACACCGAGTGCCTTCGCGATCTGATTTCCGGTATCGGACAACACGGCGAAGTCGAGTTCGTGCTTCTCCTGCATCGTCAATGAACCATCCGAGGCCTGCGGACTCACTGCGATCAATCGGATACCCCGAGCCGACAGGGCCTCTGAGAGCTCGTCCCGATAGACCCGCAGCGCGATATTGCAGAAGGGGCACCACGAACCGCGATACAACACCACGACGGCGGCCTGGTCGGCCCGAATTTGCGAGATCGACGTCGATGCCCCGGTCGGGTCCACGAGTGTCGGGTCGGGGAACATCACCCCTGGCAGGGCATGCTGAGGCGCATCCATCCCCTGAAGCCGGGCCCGCTCCTGCCCGAAGGGATGTGCTGGATCAGGTGTCGGCAATTGGTCAACGGCGGACGCAATGGGATGTTCGGTCATGTTGCTAACGGTAAAGCATTAGTTTACCGTTAGCAAAAGGAAAGGGAATGACACTGATGGGTTCACCGCAATGACCGTGGGCGGTTCGATACCCGCGCCTGGCGAGGAAATCCACGTCTCGCTTGCCCTGGTCAATACGCGCGTCGCGGGGGCGGGGGGGCCACTGGACCGGCTGAGCACGCGCGAGGAACTCGCGGAGTGGTACACGCAGCAAGCGCTGCCCCCCGCGCGCCTCGCTGGTCAGGAGTTGGCTGCAGTCCATGCGCTCCGCGACGACGCCCGGAGCGTCTTCGCCGCAATAGAACATCACGCACCCCTCCCAGTGCCCGCGGTGGCACGGATCAACCAAACGGCCAGTGAACCGGCTCACCCCGCGCTGGGCAGCGACCGATCTCTTCGCTGGCTCCCCATCGCATCCCCCTCCGCTCCAGCAGCCCTCGCTCGGGACCTCATCAACCTGTCGACCTCCAGCGAAGCGACTCTGCTGCGAACCTGTGCGGCCGACGACTGCGACCGGATGTTCCTCCTTCCCCATGGCCGGCAGATCTGGTGTTCAGCCCAATGCGGCAACCGCATCCGCGCGCGGCGGCACAGCACCGCCAACACGCGGATGAGCTGAGTCGGAGTAACCGCGACCCTTCAGTTCGAGATGACTTTGTCGAAGACCTCGTTGAGGGCTTCGGTCGAACTGGGATGGGTATAGATGGAATTGCGGAGTTGCGTCGCGGTGATGCCGTGGCGCATGGCGAGGGTCACCGTGTTGATGATCTCCTGGGCGTCGATCGAGAGAATCGCAGCGCCGAGGAGGAGATCGGTGTCCGTGTCGACGATGAACTTCATCACTCCGCGGGTTTCTTCGACCGTGTAAGCGCGGGGCATGGCGACGATGTCGGCGACGTTCTCCCGCGAGACGGTGATGCGCTTGCCCTCTGCTCGGGCTTCGCGCTCGGTGAGGCCAGCCGTCGCCAGCGGTGGAGTCATGAAGAGCGTGTGCGGGACTGCAACCCTGTCGGTCGTCGTGCGCACGCCTTCGCCGAACAATTGGTCGAGGACGACGCGCGCATCATCGAGTGAGACGTAGGTGAATTGCGGGCCGCCGTTGACGTCACCGAGCGCATAAATATGCGGCTGGCTCGTGCGCAAGTGCTCGTCGACCTCGACCGCGCCCCGCGGAGTGATGTTCACGCCGGCGACTTCAAGGCCCAGCCCGGCACTGACAGGTCGGCGCCCAACTGCCGCAAGGATCGCGTCGGTCTGGATGGTGACGGTTTCGCCGTCTCGCTCGTAAGACAGGGTGGCAACCTCGCCCTCATCGCGAACGTCGACGACGCTGGTTCCCGTGATGATGTGGATGCCATCACCGGCGAGTATTGCCGTCGCGACCTCAGCGATATCCTCGTCCTCCCGGGGAAGAAGCCGGTCCGTCGCTTCGAGCACAGTGACATCGCTGCCGAAGTGCCGGTAGATCGAAGCGAACTCGAGGCCGAGGTAGCCGCCACCGATGATGACCAGATGCTGGGGCAGTCGATCCTTCTGGATCAGGTCAGTACTACTGACGAGGTGAGTACTGCTGGCGAGCCCCGCGACCGGCGGGAGGATCGGCTCCGAGCCGGTATTGATCACAATGGTGGACGCGGTGATGGTGATCCGGTCTGCACCATCACCGACACTGACGGTATTCGGGTCGATGAACGTTGCCTTGCCGGTGATGACGGTCGCCGTGTCCTTGCCGTTCAGGCTCGCGAAGTTCCCCGCACGAAACAACGCGGTCAGAGCGCGAACGCCGGCAATCGAGTTGGCAAAGAACTCCTGGGCGTCGTCCTCCAACCGCTTCTCCCCTGAGTAATGGACAAGCATCTTGGTGGGCACGCAACCGATGTTCGGGCACGTGCCGCCATACATGTTCTCGGAGGCTTCGACGAGGATCACTCGCTGGCCGGCGTCGGCCGCGGCGTGGGCAATCGTTTTGCCGCCCTTGCCGAAACCGACAACGAGGAGATCCGCAGTGAGGGCCGTACCTCCAGGAGTAGTGGTGATATCCATGCTGATTTTGCTCCGGAAGAGAGTCGTATACCCAAGATGTTTGGTAATTCTGGACTACCACGCTCGTATCGCGAACGGAATAGCCGGTCGCCGCGATAGCGGTACGTTGCGAGCCGCGGCTCAACTCACTTCGACGAAGGTCGCGAGCGGCTGGGTGGTGTCCACGATGTACGTGGAGAGCATTCGTCCAGTTTCTGGCCCCAGGTCGAGCGCGTTATGCGGGGTCCCGGGCGGAATCAAGAATCCATCACCCGTGTTGAGCGTCAGGGAATCCTGCTCGTGAATCTTCATCTCTACGGTGCCGCCGAGGATATAGCCCACCTCTTCTCCGGGGTGCGTGTGCCAGCCGGATTCGACCCCAACGGGAATGACGGTCAGCACCTGGACGATGTCCCGGCCGGGTATCGACGACGACTTGTGTTGGATCTCGGTTCTCTTCAGCTTGCCGGCTAGTGCGTCGTGCGGCGGGGGCTCCACAGCGGACATCAGGAGACCGCCCTCAGCGCTTTGAGTATGTGATCGGTTACAGCCTGTGGTTGCGACACCATGATGAGGTGCGATCCGTCGAGTTCCAGGATGTCCGCGCCCGCGCGATTCGCCATCATCGATGTCACGTCAGTGCCTGCCGCCTTGTCACCGGTGGCGATGACAGCCCACGATGGCAGCGTCTTCCACGCCGCGATCCCGTTGGGTTCATCGAACGCGGATGCCGCGACCGGCCGTTGCGAGGCGCCCAACACCGCAGACTGGGCATCCGGTAAATCCCCGCCGAAAATGGCATGAAATTGGTCGGGGTCTACGTAGAGATCGACTCCCAGCTGCCCATTGCCGAGTGGGAACGGAACTTGCACCAGGGCGGGCGCAAGGGCGCTGTCGCGGGATGTCCCTTCGACATCGCTGAGCTTTTCGCCTTCCTCGGGGGCGAACCCGTTGACGAAAACCAATCCGACGACGTTTGGCGCCTGAGCCGCGGCACCCGTGATCGTTGCACCGCCGTATGAGTGGCCAACCAAGAGCACGGGCCCGTCGAATGCGGCGACCACACTCGCCGTGTACGCGGCATCGCTGGCGATCCCCCGCAGTGGATTCGCCGGTGCCCGTACTTTCACTCCCGCCGCGAGCAACAATTCCGTTACCCCGGACCAACTCCCGGCGTCGGCGAACGCCCCGTGCACGAGCACGACCGTCGGTTGGTGGGCCTGCGCACTGTCCATTGATCCGCGCTCCACTTCCGGGGGTTCGACATCGGCATCTGGACCCGCCTAAACCCTCCTCTTCGGCGCTCCCTGTGTCCATAGGGGATTCCAAGCCAATCCGGATTGGGTTCCAAACGGGTGCGCGCGAACGAGGTCCATTACAGTTACGAGCAACCGACGTTGGCAGCGCAATCAAAACCATGAAATCCCACTGGCCGAAATCCCTACAGCAGCTTCGAGGCCGAATGGAACAAGGGTGAGAAAGGTCGTTCTCATGAGCACCGACGAATACGAAAAAGGTACCCGCCGAGGTGAGCAGATCCGACGGATGCAGGCCCACTACGGGCAACAACGACAACGCCACCTTTACAACCTCGGCATTGCAAACATAAAACGCCTGAACATCATGTTTCACGCCCACTCCGACGAATACTGGCGAGGATACACGGATGGACAGCTCAAGGATTGACCAGTGCCAGTGGCTCGTTGTACTTCGCGAAAGAGCGCGCTAACCAGCACTTTTATGTGGAGTCGTTGCGATCGTCCTTATGGTGGGGCTCAGCAGTTTTGAGACCCCGCGCGTAAGAAACGTACGCGACGATGAGGCAGACGACGCCCGCGATGGGAAGAACGACGGCGGCGAACGCCTCGAACCCGGCGGCACACCCCTTGCGCTCTAGGGGCGGGGGAGAACCTGTGGGACGGGCCGACCTCAGCGACCCTGCTCGGTATGTCGCTGGGCTACACCGGCGACCAGAGCTGCCAGGCCGACGAGAAAAATAATGGACGGCAGAACGAAACCGATGACGGACGTCGGGTTCAGGATCTGCAGCGTCAGCAGCGCGAGGCCCAACGCGGCGAATACGATGCCGATCGCGAGGCCTGCCTTGAAATTGATGAACCAATGGGGCTGGGAGTTCTCCGCCGCGTTTGCAAATCGCGAGTTGGTTCGGTCAATCCACTCGCGGCCCTTGGCGGAGAGGAAGAATCGAGCCGCCACCGCGCCTGCGACTCCGAACACGACAGCGGCGGCAGTCAGAACAAATCCCACCACTCGGTGCGGAGGCGACAACCAGTAAGGAACACTCAGAACCAACATCAAGCAGGCGAACACTATGACAATGACCGGGAGGACGCGCAGAGTGCTCTTTCTGTAAGCCGCAGACGCTCGCACGTCCGCCTCCAAAAATTTCTGCTGACGAACAGTTCGCTGAGCTCGAGGCTTTCGCATTATTCGGTACTCAATCAGCAGCAGCACTGCCGCGACCGGGAAGAGCCCTACCAAGATCAGGGTCTGGACAGTCACGGGCATCCTTCCGACCCCTCTACCTTTCCGCGGCAAAGGTCTGCGAACTACCCCTTGCCAATCGCCAATCTCTCAAGCAGGCGAGTCTGGATGCGTCGCCGTCACGGAGCCGCTCCGGCGAGAATCTCTCTCGGTGGCATTCAGTCGGCGCCGCGCTCTTCATCCTGTTCGTCTACCCGACGGACAATGTCATCCAGCTCGCGACGACTATTCATACGACCGGCGACAACAACTCCGATAACGATGAGGACGCAGAGGGTGACACCTATGGCGGCGGGTAAACCGAAACCGATTCGCCCCGTCTGCGCCAGGATCAGTAGGGCGACGTCGACGACGAAGGCGGCACTTGCGATAAACACGAACACTCTTGTCGGAGCAGAAATCCGCCGCCACCAGTTCTTCATGCTTTCAGTCTCGCGCGCGTTCTCAGAAGTCAGGTTGGCGTGGTCGCGTTGCTACCCGGCGGGGCTCGAGTCCCGCACCCCGTGAATGAGCCGCAACCTGCATTATCACTCCGGCATTATCTGAGGCGGTATTCGTTCGATTTCGTTGAAAATCAGCGCACACCCGCTCCGGAAATCACATCCCCCGCGGTTCCGAAATCTGCAGCTGTGGCAACCGTGTGCAAACGTCACCGATGTCTGCGACATCACGCTGACCTATGAAACTGTAAAACTGACCGACATCCTTGACCGCCCGTGGAGTGCACTGCGCGGGGTTAGGCGACTCCGGAGAGCACGCAGAGCGTCGGGGACGCCGCCACGAACTTCGCCTCGATGTTCCAGTCACGGTCGGTGCCAGCGCGAACGTGAACGGTCGTCTTGCCGACGCCGATCGCCGTCGCTTTGGCCGAGGTGAAGAGGACTGTGATTTTGTAGTCCCGGCCCTTGCTCGATGTGTTGACGATACGGCCGCCAGCGACCCACCCGCCCTTGGCTGCGTCGCAGGAGTTCATAGCGACATCCCGGTGCAGTTTAGGGTTGTTCGGGACGGCGGGCGGCAGCGCGACATCCGTTACCGGTGCCTTGGTCGTGGACGGAGCCGGCGCGGGGGTCGCCGTCACACCGGTGCATCCGGCGAGCGAGATCAACGCGGCGATACCGCCTACCACGACACCCAAGCTTCTTCCGCGCACCGATCTACGCCTCGCCCCGGCGCCTGCGTCGGGCGATCAGAATCACAGCGGCAGCGCCGAGGGCCAGCAGAATGATCGCAAGCACGATCCCGCCGCGGCCATCGGAGAGGCCGGTGTATCCGAGCACTGCAGTGACTATCGGTACCGAGAGCACCTTCACGGCAACATCGGCTGTCGATGGATCCGACAGGACGGAGCCGGACGTGACGACGCCAGTTGCGACCGCGGTGTTGTCGATCGATGAGTGCTTCAAGTCACCCGCGACGACCGTGTATGTAGCCGTGCAGATCACGGTGTCGCCCGGCCGCAGCGAGGTCGCGCCCGCAGGGCACGCGACTGTCGGAGCGGTTCCGGATCCGGTGAAGGTTCCCTCCTGCACACCGATGTCAGTAGCGGTCACGTTTCCGGTGTTGACGATCGTGAACTTGTAGCCGATGTGCTGACCGCTCGCCGTCACCTTGGAGACATCCGCAGTCTTGGTCAACTGGAGCGCCGCATTCTGGACAATGCTGACCGCTGCTGTCGACGGCGGTGAGATCACGCTCACCGGAGTAGCTGCGACTGTCTCACCCGAGGCGGTTGCGGTGTTGGTGATCGAGCCGTTGTCGACATCCGCCTGCACCACTGTGTAGCTCCCGGTGCAGGTCTCGATGTCGCCGGGCGTAAGGTCGCTGGACGGGCACGCGACCGACGCCAGCATCGCGTCGTTGACACCGACATCCGACACCGTGACGTTCCCGCTGTTGACGATATGGAACGAGAAGGTGATTACGTCTCCAACCTCACCCGCTGAGGTCGGAGAGGCGCTCTTTGTCAGGGTCAGGGCCGGCGACTGGACTACCGGCACCGACACCGACGACACGGCGGAGGCCACCGGGGCATTACCCGCGCCGAGACCGGTCGCGGTCGCAGAGTTGGTGATCGAACCAGCGTCGATGTCAGCCTGCGTGACGGTATAGGTCGCGGTGCAGGTCACGGTCGCGCCAGGCGCAACGGAGGTAATGCCGGCCGGGCAGTCAACACTCGGAGCGGCGCCGGAACCGGTGAAGGCGCCCTCATCCACGTTGACGTCGGTCTCCGTCACGTTGCCCGTGTTGGTGATCGTGAAGCTGTAGGTGATGATCTGGCCCCTGACGTTCACGTTCGCGACATTCGCCGACTTGACCAGGCTCAGCGAGGAGTCCTGCGCGACGCTCACAGCCGCTGTCGACGGCGGTGAGAGCACACTCGCGGGCGAGGCGCCAGTTGTCGTTCCGGTCGCTTCCGCAGTGTTCGTGATCGCACCGTTGTCGATATCCGCCTGCACGACCGTGTAACTGCCGGTGCAGGTCACATCCGCGCCCGGCGTCAGGTCGCCCGACGGGCAGGTCACGGAGGGGAGCATCGTGTCGTCGATGTCGATTCCCGTGACGGTTACATTGCCGGTGTTCGTGACGAGGAAGCTGAAGTTCACCACGTCGCCGACGTTGCTCACCGTGGTCGGCGTCGCGCTCTTCGCGAGCGTCAGGCCTGGCGTTTGGATCGCCGTTACCGTCACAGACGATGGCGCGGATGTCGCCGCCTGGTTGGCAGGATCAATTCCCGTCGCGGTCGCGGTGTTGTGAATCGAGCCGGCATCGAGATCGCCCTGCGTGACCGTGTATGGAGCCGAGCACGTCGTACTGTCGCCCGGTGCCAGGATCGTGTCGTCGCAGCTCACAGACGCGAGCATCGGGTCATTGACCAGGATTCCGTGCAGGGTCAGGTTTCCCGTGTTGGTGACGGCGAAGTGGTAGGTCACCGTGTCGTCGACGGCTGAGACTGTTCCGATCGACGCCGTCTTCACGAGTCCGATTGCGGCGGTGCCGTCGGCCGACACCGTCACCGCGTTCGAGGTGTTGCTAATGGTGCCTCCGCCGGCCGAGGTTCCCGTCGCGGTCGCGACATCGGTCAGCGCACCGTGGTCGAGGTCGGCCTGCGTCACCGTGTATGTCGCGGTGAACGTCGCGCTCTGGCCCGGATCTAGCGACGTGGTTGCACCGGAACATGCACCAGCCGGTCCGGTCAAATCCTGGCAATCGACGGTCGGTGCGGATGCTCCAGCCGGTGCGTCCGTGAAGGCGTCAGCAACTCCAACACCCGTGAGGGCCACGCCTGCATTGTTCGTGACGCCGAACGTGTAGGTGACGACCTGGCCGACGTGGTCAAAGGTTGTCGTGTCCGCCGACTTCGTGATCGCCGGCACGCTGCTGGATGCCGTTAGGCCGGTCCGCGACGATTCAGCTGGCGCGAGGAGGTCGGTAGTCAGACTCGGGTCACCCGTGTCGCCGGTGTGGACGTTCGTGCCTACCGTGTTCCAGGCGACGTTTCCCACCGAGGTGCTCGGCGTGGACACCGTGTATGAGACATTGAATGTCTGCGGGAATGGAGAGCCGCTCACGCCCACTGTGCCGGTGTACGTCATCTTCAGCGCTGTCGTCGACGACAGTGGCGATGGCGGTGTCGCCGACCAGTCATCCGTGCATCCCGGATCTGACGGGAGCACTTCCGGGCGGCACGGGTTGGGCGAAGTCGAATAGAAGACTGCCACCTTGGCGGGCAGTGTATTGACACCCGTCAGACTGGCCTTGAACTGCGAGTTCCGAGGCGTCGTCGAAACCGCTTGGGTGTCGCCGATGCGAGGCAGGATGTCGTACATCACGGGGTCGTGCAGGTTCGACTGCCCCACGTTCGTGAAGGTCACGGTGTAGGTCGCGCTACCACCGGACGGGCTCACCTTGCCGATGCCGCCGCCGCCCACGGTCGTCGGATCGAGATCGCCCTTGACGCTCTTGTCGACGTTGAAGCGTGGCAGGACAGGATTAACGCTGAGCGGAGCCGAGAATCCGCAGTAGTTTCCCGCGGTCGGCGTGCCGTTGCCGTCCAGGTCGTCGTCCGCTGGCGGGTTGACCGGCGACGGGGCGGAAGTGGAGCTCGCCGAGCTGATGCAGGTAGCCCCTGCGGGTCCGCCGTAGCCCAGAGTGATGTCGTTCTGGTAGGTGCCGGCGCACCCTGCCGGGAGTTGGACATTGATCGCCGACGAATTAAGTCCGTACAGGCCAGGGAACTGCGCGAGGCCGGCGGGAATGACCCACTCGAGCAGGGTGCGACCGGTGCCGTTGTAGTTCGGGGTCTGCGTCGGGGTGATCGCGGCCGACGTGTAGGTGCGCGCGTTGCTGTCGGCCCGCAGCGTGAACACCGAGCTCGCCGGGCTGGCGAGAGTCGCGCCCGAAGGGAGCAGGAAATCGTAGTAGATCGCGCGCGACGTCCCCTGCGCAAACTGGACGACATTCCGTCGTGCAGCGCTCGGCGAGAAGCTGAAGCTGGCGACGCAGTTGGTCGTCGTTGCCGGAGCGCTGATGTTCGGATACACGATGGTCGTGGTGGGGTCAGCCACAAGCAGAACCGCCGACGGGGTCTTGATCGTCGAGACCGTGGTGGTCAGATCTGACGAGAGGTACGAGGTCACCGTCGCCTGGTTGCGCAGCTCGTTTCCGGGCACGGCAGCAGAGGACGCGTATCCGTTCACCAACAAATGCATGGTGGCAGCGCTGTTGTTGCCTTCCTCGGCGAATGGCGGGAAGTCGATCTCTGACACGGCCGGTGACGAGGGGATCGTCCACTTGCCGCCCGCGTATGCGACGGTGCCAGTCGTGTTGTTTGCGTAGAGCAACGTGATCGTTGCCCCCGCCGACGGGGTGAATCCGGTAGCCGTCACACTCGTCGGGACGTATGCGGGGTTGGCACAGGTCGAGCCAACGGCGGAGCTCGCGTAGATGCTGGCCACGGGGCCCGCGCCAAGGCAGGGCATGGGGTCCTTCACGCCATAGGCGACCCCGGCGGTCGCAGCGGCTGTTGGCGTCGTGAAGAGAGCGATATCCCACTGGGTGCCGATGCCCGATGCGTCCCAGTCTCCCGGATAGGTGTAGATCGGATTTGTCGCTCCGAAGGGATACTGACCTTTATTGGCAATCGTGCTGCTCGTGACCGCTTTGGACGCGTTGGTGTTGATGGGATTGACCGTCGTGCAGGATGCCGCGTTGGCGGACGAGTTCGACGTGGTGGCATCCAGGTAGGTCCAGGTCGCACTCGGGGTGCTGCAGATCGTCGTCCCTGCCGCATCCGGCACGCCGCCTTGCGTCGCGGTTCCCGTGACGCTGATTGTGAAGCCGCTCGCCGTTGCACTCAGGGGCGGACTCGCACAATCCGATCCGCTGCCGCTGTACGTGATCGTGCCGCCATTCGAGCCGACCGTCGGTGGCGTGATCGTGCCGGTGAGGCCGCCGGTCGGGGTGAAGCCCGTGTAGGTGAAGTTCGCGGGAAGGTTGGCCGTGATCGACAGCGGGCTGACCCCGACGTCGCCCTTCTTGGCACCGCTGGCGGCGCATTGGAAGAACAGGCTGATGCTCATCGTGCCACCCGGAACCACCGTGGTAGGGACAGTTGTCTTGTAACTCGCGTTGTGCGTCGCCGTGGAGGTCAGCGTCACCGCCGATGCGGTCGCTGTGCCACCGGTCGCCGATGTGAAGGTAGGAGTGACGGTCGCCTGGGCGCCCGGAAGGGTCTTGAAGTCGGGGGGCGTCACGGTGAACGTGCACTGGCCTGAGCCCGTCGAGCTGCCGAAGATCGACGTGTAGTTGAAGCTCACCTGCCCGCCCGTCGTGCTCATGGTCGGACATGTTCCATTCGTCACCCATGACGAGAAGTCTGTGGTCGCGCCATCGCCCGTCAAGGCGGATGTCGGGAAGCTCACCGTCGACGTGCCGCAGCCACCGGTTGTGCTGCACGCGACATTCAGCGTGTACGTCACTGCGGTACCGCTGGCGACAGTACTAGCGGAGGCCGTCAGCGAGATCGTGTTAGCCGCGTACGCTGCCTCTGCGCCGGCTATTCCTGCCACCATTAGCGCAACGGCGGCAACGCCCGCGATCGCAATCCTGGCAATCCGCAAACGTGACTTCATCCGGTCCCCCTCGTCGACATCGCGTCATCCCCGGACACGAGTCAGCAAACAGAATGCCAGCCGGCGACAGGCGAAAAGTCGGGGAACTAGAGATTTCACCCCGCGATTCATCACCCGACATTCCGGGGCCGCTGTGATTCCCACTCGGAGTGCCGTGGAGTCGGCGCATAGCAAGAACCGGGGGCCACCGGCCAACTGAAAAACCGCCCTCGTCGGGCGGTCTTTTCTCCTTGCGGAGACGGTGGGATTTGATGTCTCTCAGCGGCATCATCTGAGCTGGCCTTCGCTCTGTGTCGCTGAAAAATCAGCGAACGGGTGGCGCGGAAATCACAGGGAAACCCGTTCCGAGCAGAACAGCGAGCGGTTCGCCGGCTGTCAGACAAACATCATCGTGAGCATGTATCCCATGGTGATGGCCATCACGATGTTGGTGAGTGCCGCACCCCGTGGTGCGAGGATGCGAGTGCCGGCGGCACTTCCCAGGTGGCCGAAGACGGCGACGTCGCCGCTTCCGACGATCGCGATTTTCGGGAGTCGGTCGATGACGAGGACGGCGTACCCAATCATGAAGATCACGAAGGCGTAGTCAAGGGTTGGCAAGGGCAGGCTGCTTCCCGCTCCCATCGCCGACATACCGGGCATTGATCCGCTCATCGACGAGTCACCCATTCCTGGTGCGGCGAGCATGTAGACCATTGCCCCGGACATGACGAGGTGGGGAAGGTGGTGTCCGGTGAAGCGATCGCCCGGGTGGCGGACAGCGTCGCGGATGACACTGATCGCGAACCAGACTGTAACGATCACCCACACGACGATCCACGCGACGGTGGATGCACCTGCGGTGACGATCAGGAGACCGGGAATCAGCATCCCGGCCATTGCGATTCCCATGAGGACGTTGTGTCCGTCGACTTCGTAGTCGGTGGCCGTGTGGGTTCGGGCGGCGATGATGACGCGAGCGATGGCGCTGATGGCGGCGGCGATCATGATGATGCCGAGGATGGCGGCGAGCCAGGTGGGGCCGATCATGCGGGCTTCTCCGTTGGGGTTTCGTGTGTGTTTGGTGTGCTGGGCCAGTAGGCGAGGGCGATGAGGGCAAGTAGTGGGCCGGAGTTCACGTCGGTGGATTGTCCTCCGACGACGGCGCCGAGGGCTTGCCCGACTACCCAGATGAATGCGGACACGATGAGGGCGGCGATCACGGTGATTCGTGTCCACCGTGCGGGGAGCAGCATCCCGAGGCCGACGAGCGCCATGATGATCGCGCCGGCGATGGAGTATGCGGCTCCGTGGTGGGCGGTCAGGTTGGCGAAGCCGTCTACAAGCGCCGTGACCCACGCGGGCTGCCCATCGCCCATCCCCGCGACCGTGTCGTGGACGGCGTTTGGGGTGAGGTTCGCGGGCAGAAGGTTGAGCGCGGCGAGCCCGAGCCAGAGCACGAGCCAGACGATCTTGGCGGCGATGGTTCCGATCGGGCGTGCAGCGACGAACAGCCGATCACCTTCGTGTGGAGTTGGCCAGAGCAGCACGGCGAGGACGGCGTAGAGCAGCACCGCGCCAGGCGCTCCGGATAGCGCGTTCGCTCCCCCGCTGAGGAGTCCGCCAAGGTCTTCGGCGAACCACCAGACCAGCAGCGACCAGATGATCGAGACGACAAGTGCGGCCTTCAGGCTGCGGCGCCATGCGATCGCCAAGCCCAAGGCGAGCTGCAGGGTGGCGAAGCCTGCGTTGTAGAGAAGCGGGTTAGTCTCCACGATGGTCCACGCCCAGTGGATTGAGTCGCTCACCCAGCCTGGGTTTCCGCCTCCGTGGACACCGATGAACATTTGGGCGAAGCCCTTGGTGAACATGAAGGTTTGGTACTGCAGCAGCCCGTCGAATACCCAGATCGCAGCGAGACCGAGTTGGAGCCAGCGTCGCCAGTCGGTAGAGAAACGATGAGCGCGCTCGGCGGCAAGCTCGCGCTGAGTGACGATCGTGGCGACCTGGGTCATGGCTGGTTTCCCGTCAGATGAAAGCTTCGTTCTACATAACGTAGAATGAATCTGTCAGAAAGCCAAACTCGGTTCCTCACCGCGTTCTCTCGCTTGTAGAATCGCTGGGACGACCGCCGATCAAGGGACGAATACGTGGCCGCGAGAGCCAAGGGCGAACTGCGCACCGCAGTACTGCGGATCCTGTGGGCGGCCGACAGACCGCTGACGGCGAAAGAGATCCGCGCAACGTTCGGGCCCGATGACACGGTTCCCGCGATCACCACGTTGCTGACCGTACTTGACCGGCTCGGATCCTCAGGTCTGGTCGAACGGGCGCCGTCATCAATCGGCGAATCCGTGTTTTCGGCATCCGCGCCGGAGTCGGAATACACGGCGGATGCGATGCTCTCAGCGTTGATGAACGCGGACGACACCAGCGCTGCGCTTTTGCGGTTCGCGGGCGAACTCGACGACGGGCACCTCGAGATCCTGCGCTCGGCCCTGAACTCGCGACCGAAAAAGAACTAGTACCGTGCTCGTCGTCGTGGGGTTATTGGGGTATGCGATTCTCGCAGCCCTGCTCTCCCCACTTCTTCTTGCCCGTGGTGCCTGGCGGATCACCTATCCACGTCTCGCGCTGGGTTTGTGGAACGCCGCGTTCCTGAGCGGGCTTGCTGCACTTGCGGCCAGCCTGTGCTGGTCGGTCTCCCTTGTCATCGCGACGCCGTCCTCGACGTCGGTGCCGAGCGGTTGGTTCGGCCCGACGGTCATCGTGGTCTTCGCTTGGGTCGGGCTCGCGGTGGTGGGCGGGGTCCTGGCGCTCGTTAGCTCCCGGGTTGAACCGATGGATGCGGCCAAGCGACGCGCCAACGAAGGACTCAGTCTTCTCGAGGCGACCGCCGCATACCGCTTCAGCCGCGTCTCCGGCACACTCGTGAATTTCGTCGATTGCGCGGCACCTCTTGCCGTGAGTTTTGCGGGAGCCGATCGCCGGATCGTCGTAACTTCCGCACTTGAGGCGGAGCTCACGCCCGCTCAACTGCGTTCGGTGATCGAGCATGAGCGGGCGCACCTGACGCATCACCACGGGCTGGTCGGTTCGCTCGCTCAGCTCAACCACGCCTGCCTGCCCAAACTTTTGGGGGCGCGCGAGTTCGAACGCTCCGCCCACCTGCTGGTGGAATTGATCGCCGATGACCAGGCCGCGCGGATCTGCGGCGTGCCAGACACGGCGAACGCGCTAGTCCGGGTCGGGGTGCTGCGCGGCAGCGAAGCAATGGAATTGCGTGCCGAACGATTGGTCGATAACACGACCAGGCTTCCCGCGCGCAGCCGCCGCCGAGTGCGCGCACTCGTGTCGGTGACCCGCCGCCTCGCCCACCACTAGTTCAATCGGCTCGTTCACCGTGCGGGTAGAACGACTGCAGCGCTCAGAGGTACGGCGTGAGGTTCGTTAGCACCACTCGATAGCCGTCCGGGTTAAGGTGGGCGCCGTCGAAGGTGAGCTCCTTCTTCAGATTGCCACGGTCGTCCGCGAGGTTCGCGTTGACGTCGATGAAGTGGAAGCCAAACTCCCTCGAGATCGCCTCGATCTTGTCCGAAGCGGCCTGGAAGGCGGTGTTGGAGCGCGTCGCGAAGAGGGTCTTCTCGTCTTCGTCGTTCTGGAAGTCCGCTGTGTTGATTGGGTAGTACCTCATCACGTAGGTCTCGCAGTCGGGCAGCCGCTCGGCGATCTGGCGGAAGATTTCGCGCTCGTTCCCGAGGAATTCCGCTTCCGGGACGTTGAACCCGATGTCGTTCGTGCCGATATTGATGAAGAGCTTTGACGGCTGCAGCTCGAAGATCTGCGTATCGATGTGAGCCAGGAGGAACGCCGTGGTTGTGGCGCGTACGGCTCGGTTGTAGATGTAGTTGTCGAAGCTGACCTCGCCATTTTCTTCCCACTTCTCGATCGGGAAGATCTCCATGAGGCTGGAACCGACGAAGACCGTCTGTCCGCGTTTCGCGGTCTGATTCACCGTGGCGTACTTCTCAATCAGCGACTTCTGGAACGCCTCCAACTGAGGGTTGATGGTTAGCGACTTCGTTTCCTTCGCCATTATGCATCCTGTCCTAGCCGCATCACGGAGGGCAGCGACGCCGCCCACTCCCTGATTGTCGCACCCAGCATGTAGTCGGCGACGTCGGAGAGCTCGAGTCGTTCAGTCGTCCAGTTCGCCGCGCGGATCGAAGGAACGCAAGCGCAGACTGTTCGTGACAACAAACACGGATGACAGGGCCATCGCGGCGGCAGCGATCAGCGGGTTCAGCAGTCCGAGAGCTGCGATCGGTATCGCGGCAATGTTGTAGCCGAACGCCCACACCAGGTTCCCTCGAATTGTCCGGAGCGTCTTCCGCGATAGTTGCACTGCGTCCGGGATCACTCGCAGGTCTTCACGCACGAGGATGATGTCGGCCGATTTCAGCGCGATGTCGCTGCCGCGCACCATCGCCATCCCCAGGTTCGCCGTGGCGAGAGCGGCGGAGTCGTTGATGCCATCACCCACCATCGCCACTCGGTGTCCCTCGGATTGCAGTCGCGCGATCACGGCGGCCTTGTCGTCCGGCAGCACGCCGGCGATGACCTCGTCCACGCGGATGAGGGAGGCGACGGCATCCGCGACGCGCTGCGCGTCACCCGTGAGCAGCACTGTGCGCAGCCCCAGCGTCTTCAACGCGGCGACTGCCGATTCCGCAGAAGGCTTGATCACGTCGGTCACCGCGAATACGGCGACGGGGTTTCCGTCGATCACAGCGATCACTGCCGTGCTGCCAGCTCTCTCAAACCGGTCGATCGCCTCCTGCATTTCGGCACCGACGGAGCCCATGCTGTCCGACACGTACCGAGGGCTTGCGATGACAACCTCGCGACCGTCGACGACACCCTGGGCGCCGAGACCAGGCAGGGCACGGAAGTCCGTCACCGTCGGAAGGCGGCTGAATCGTGCGGCGAGTTCGGCGTGGATCGCTGCACCGATCGAGTGCTCGGAATTGCTCTCAACGGCGGCGACGTCTCGGAGCACCCGAGCCTCATCCTGGCCGTCGAGGACAACGAAGTCGGAGAGCGCCATCAAACCAGTGGTGATGGTTCCGGTCTTGTCCAGAACAACAGTGTCGATGACACCGCTCGCTTCGAGGGCGTCCTGTCCTTTGACGAGGATTCCGAGTTGTCCACCGCGTCCGATACCGACCATGAGTGCTGTTGGGGTGGCAAGCCCGAGCGCGCACGGGCAGGCGATGATCAGCACAGCGATGCCGTTGCCGATCGCCTGCCCGGGCCCCACTCCGATGAGGAACCAGATGACGGTGACGACAACCGCAAGGATCAGCACGATGGGGATGAAGACAGATGAGACGGAGTCGGCGAAGGTCTGGACTTTTGCTTTGCGTCGCTGCGCGTCCTCGGCGATTGCAGCCATTTGCGCGAGCCGTGTGTTCGCTCCGACCGAGTCGGCGCGAACAAGCAGGCGTCCGGTCGAATTGAAGGTCCCACCAATGACGGTGCCACCCGGTCCAACTTCAACGGGAACCGGTTCACCCGTCATTGCGCTGGTGTCGAGAGATGAGTGACCCGAGACGATCGTGCCATCCGCCGGTAGTCGTTCGCCGGGAAGCACGACGACCGTGTCCCCCACCTTCAACGCTATCGCGGGAACGATCCGCTCCGTGCCGTCTTCGTTCAGGATGCGGACCTCTTTGGCGGCAAGGTTTCCGATCGCATTGAGTACGTCGCCGGCACGCCGACGGGCACGAGTCTCGAAGTAGCGGCCGCCGAGCTGGAAGGTGATCATTCCGGCGGCGACGTCGAGATAGATCGAGTCGGCGCCGACCGGGGTGGTGCCGAACCCGAGCCAGTAGCCGGGCCTCAATGCGGGGTCGAACAGCATCGTGTAGATGGCCCACGCAAATGCGACGACACTCCCCAGGGAAACGAGGGTGTCCATGCTCAGCGTTCCGTGACGAAGGTTGCGCAGGGTCGATCGGTGGAACGGCCAAGCACCCCAGGTGACAATCGGAACCGTCAACAGAATGCACAGGATCTCCCAGCCCGGGAATCGAAGTCCGGGAACGAGGGCAAACAGGATGGTGAAATCACACACCGGGACGGCAAGCAAAGCCGAGACAGTAAGTCGACGGCGCAGCGATGTAATCCGCACAGCGGCTGCGCGTTCGGTCCAGGCGTCATCGGCGCCGGTGCGGACACTCGCCGAGTAGCCCGCCCTCTTCACTACGTCGATCACGCGGGCCGCGTCGTTCTCCTCGATGCCGGAGACCAGCGCGCGTTCCGTGGCGAAGTTGACGGAGGCGTCGATCCCGTCGAGGCGGTTCAGCTTGCGTTCGATCGTGTTCGCGCACGCGGCGCACGTCATCCCACCGATGTTCAGCTCGACGAACTGAGTCGTATCAATCGCTTGAGCTTCGGGCAGTGCCGTCACTGGCTTCGTCTCCTCTCCGATAGACGCCGAGTGGGGTCTCGCGACGAATCGCAAGCCCGGTGAGCATGGCGTTGTAGGCGTCGAAGCTGTCATCCACTCCGGAGTCGAGGTGCCGGTCGGTGCGTTTCGCCAGACGTGCATCCTGCTTCGCCCACTGGGTCACCAGAGCGATGATCACAATCACCAGCGGCAACTCCCCCGCCGCCCACGCAATCCCGCCCCCGAGGTACTGGTCGGATTTCAGGTTCGTCATCCACGACAGGTCGAGATAGTTGTAGAACTCTTTCGCGATGATCGTCGACTGCGACATCACGATCACACCAAAGAAAGCATGGAAGGGCATCGCCGCGAACACGAGTCCCAGCTTCCCGATATGCGGGAGCGAGCGGGGTGGCTTGTCGACGCCGATGACGAGCCCGTAGAAGAGGTAACCGATGAATACGAACTGGAGGTCGAGGAGTTGGTGTGCCCAGTGGTATCGCAGCGCCAAATTGAAAATGTTCGTGAAGTACAAGAGCCAGTACGAACCAACGAACTCGATCCACACGAACAACGGGTTATAGAGATGACGCAGGAACGGCCATCCCATGACCGCGTTAATCCACTCGTGCAGACCCGCCGGCTGGCTCGGCTTATGGGCCGGCGACACCCGCAACGCGAGCGTGATTGGCCCACCCATGACCAGCAGGATGGGTCCCAGCATATTGAGGCTCATATGCAGAATCATGTGGGTGCTAAATTGCGCGGTCGAGTAGCGGCCAATCCCCGACGAGGTGACGTAGACGATGACCAGCCATCCCAAGGTCCATGAGACAACCCGGCCTGCGGGCCACGCGTCACCCCGGCGACGCAATCTGAGGTAGCCATACCAGTAGAGACCGACGCCGGCGATACCGAGCGCGAGGAACAGGATGTTGACTCGCCAGTCGAGCGCCAGCACCCAGGCAGTCGGGGCCGCTGAAACGTTGTAGCCGAGGAACACCTGCGACACCGATGTCGGCACGAAATACACCGGGGGCGCGATCTTCGTCATCGCTTCCACCACGCCCAGTGAGGCGAGCACGGCCAACGATGCGGTGACCAGCCACGGAATTACTTTCGTGCCGACCCCGAGTCCATCGCCACGAACCCGCCACGCCCGCCACACGCTGAAGCCGATCACCGCAAGCAGGAAGAACCGGACCGCAAAGAGGTCGCCGGTTGACGTCGCGAACAAAGCCCCGCCAGCGAGCTCAAACGCACAGACGATCGCTGTAGCGACGATAACGATCAGCCATCCGACAGCGACAACCCGGAAGAACCGAACGCCCGAGCTCGAGGCAATGCCCTTGCCGGAAACGAGTCGAAACACGAACACCATAAGTAGGCCAAAGACCACCGCCATCACCGGGGTTCCAATGATGGCGGCATCACCGCCGAAATCATGATTTGGGCCGACTAAAACCTGGTTCACGATCACCGGCGCAAGAACACCAACCACCGAAGCCCCAAGGATGAACACCAGCGACGTCCATCTGTTCGCCAGCATGGACACCGCAAATGCCGCCCCCGCACAGATCACCACGGCGATCCAGGCCCTCGGCAAATAGGTCGCCTCCACTAAATACGGCAGAGCACCAGGCGCCAGCAGTCGCTCAATCGTCTGACCGCTTGAGTCGGCCGCATCCACCGGCACCAGACAGATAGCCGCGCACAACCACACCAGCGAACTACGGCGAACTATTTTTAGGTCGGAGCTGTAATCGAGCAACATCCGATCGCGGCCAACCCGCCGCTTGATGACCAGCGAATAGGTGGCCGCTCCAACGCACACCGTCGAAGCGACCAAGGCGACCAGCTGCAACAGCGCGCTGAGGTTCGCGGTCGACGCGCCCGGATACGACGACGACACCAACTGGTAAGTGATCTGACCTTCCGCAGCGACGATCAGGACCACGATCACAGTCGGGATTGCGACCACGGCGGCAATCCACCAACGGATTCCTCGGTGAAAAGGCAGATTGACGGAGGTCACGGTGCGAAGCGAACTAGTTATCGGTAGTGCCAGCGAGTTCGTAGCCAGCCTCATCAACTGCGGCAGAGACCGCGTCGAGCGGGAGGGGTGCTTCGCTCGTCACCCGCACCAAACCGGTTGGGAGATCGACCGAAATGTCGGATACACCTCGAAGCGAGAGCAACTCGGTAGAGACGCTGTGCACGCAGTGGTCGCAACTCATTCCCGTGACCGTGTATTCGGAAATCATTGTGGCCCTCAAATCCTGAAGCGTTGCTGGCATCTGGCGATGCCTCACTCTACGTCACGTAGAACGCTGCGCGCTGGGAGTCGGCTGCGTGGAGTCGCCGCCTGGTACTGCGCAGCCGTGAGTGACTCGGACCTCTCCGCCCCGCTCACGTCTTAGTGAGCAGCAGCGATGTCGCGGCACCATTCGTCGTCTCCGGCCATTCGGGTTTGCAAGACAGTGCGCAGACTGCGTACTGACCGCGGGCATCGACCTTGGCGAGGCTGACTGGAGTGACGACCATTGATATGCCGACACGGATAGCCTTGCCGAGCGCACGCCTTTCTCGACGACTCCGCTGCAAAGCGGCGCTGGGCAGAAGCGAGCGATGTGAGTTCAAGCAGACGCGCGCCAGCGACGACATGAAGGACAAGTTCTTCGAGGCAACTCGCCTACGGACCGATGCGGAAGGTTTGATCTTGCGGGCATCCATGAAGACATCGCCCCAACCGGGTCGGTTTACGGCCGCAGTGTTGGGTCACGCGGCGGAGCGCTGCGTAGTCGGACGGCGACGCAGGGTCGCGTCTCCGACCTCTCGCCCGCGGTAGACCATATCCATTGCTCCGATGCTTTCACCTGGCGGCACAATCTGGTCTATGCGGTCGAGAATCTCGTCGGACAGCGCGATGTCGACCCCCGCGAGAGTATCGTCCAGCTGCTCCATCGTCCGCGGACCCGCAATGGCCGAGGTGACACCGGGATGTGCAATAACGAACGCCATGGCGAGGTGGGTCAGCTTCACGCCAACCTCGTCCGAGAGGGCGACGAGTTCCTCGACGGCTGCGAGGCGACGCTCATCCCGGAAGTGGCGCATCCCCGTCTTCGTCGACCGAAAGTTGTCGTTCTCCGCGCCCGCCCGGTATCGGCCCGTCAATGTGCCACCCGCGAGCGGGCTGTATACGAGCGTGCCCATGCCGTACCGCTCGGTCACGGGCAGAATCTCGCGCTCGATCTCACGGTCGAGGATCGAGTAGTTCGGCTGCTCGGTGCGGAACCTCTCGAATCCGCGTCGCTCCGACATCCACTGCGCCTCGACAATTTCGGAACCGCGCATTGAGGATGTCCCGATCGCGCGGACCTTGCCCTGGCGAACGAGATCGGTTAGTGCCGACAGCGTCTCATCGATGTCTGTATCCGGATCGGGTCGGTGAAGCTGGTACAGATCAATGTGGTCGGTCTGGAGGTTGCGAAGCGAGCGCTCGACAGCTTCCATGATCCAACGGCGAGAGCCTCCGCGGTGATTGATGTCGTCATCGACGGGACCCCAGAACTTGGTGGCGAGGACGACCTCGTCACGACGGCCTTTGAGCGCCTCACCGACAACCTCTTCCGAGTCTCCGTAGCGGTCGGCGGTGTCTACGAAGTTGATGCCGGCCTCGAGCGCGCGGTGAATGATGCGAATGCCCTCCGCTCGGTCGGGGTTGCCGAGTGAACCGAGCATCATGGCGCCGAGGGCGTAGGGCGTGACTTTGATCCCGGTTTTGCCGAGCGGTCGATACTGCATGCGATGTCTCCTTTGGTGGTTGCTGGGGGAAACGCGCTCGATACCGTATTCTTGGAACTAAGTGGAACCCTCGTCCGTTACTATACGGACGATGGTTCCGGAAAAGCAAGAGGAGACGAGAAATGGCCGACGCCGCTGTACCCCGTCAGCTTCGTGTCGATGCGCAACGCAACATCGACTCCCTCATCGAGGCGGCTAAGGCGCTGTTCATCTCCTCCGGGGTGGACGTCCCCATGAAAGAGATCGCCGACCGCGCCGGAGTCGGGGTCGGCACGCTGTATCGACACTTCCCGCTGCGCTCCGATCTCATCTCGGCTGTCTTCAAGCGCGAGATCGATGACTGCGCTGCCGAGGCACCCCTGCTGGCCGCATCCCATCCTCCCGACGTCGCACTCGAACTCTGGCTGCAGAGATATACCGGCTTTGTGGCAACGAAACACGGCCTCGCGGCGGCGTTGCATTCCGGCGATCCCGCGTATTCGACGCTGAGGGTTCGATTCGAGGAGCGCGTCGGCCCGGCACTACGAACGCTCCTCGATGACGCGGTCGCGGCGGGTCTGGTCCATGACGGCGAAGACCCGTTGGAACTGCTTGGCGCGGTCGCGAACCTCTGCATCCCCACGCCAGGCTCAACCGACAACTCACGTGCTCATCGAATGGTCGCCCTCATGATGAACGGCCTTCGATACGGCGCAGGGGCGTAGCGCTTGATGGAATGGGAAGCTGTCGGGAAATTTGGAATTCGGTCAGGAGACTAAGGGGCCGCCAACGGCGCCCAGTGGAACGCCACCAATCCCCGTCGCACGGTTGTCGGCAAGATACAGCGTCGACGAGGGTGTCGACCGGTCCTCGACAAGATCCGGGATCCTCGAATAGAACTCGCAGGGTTCGTGTGGGGAACGCCGGGCAAATCAGCGACTCCGTGATGGCGTCTGACCAGAGGGTGACAAGCGACACCACCTCCGCAAGGAGAAATGCCCGCGCCCTAACTGAAAAAACCGCCCTCGTCGGGCGGTCTTTTCTCCTTGCGGAGACGGTGGTGTCGTGTTTCCGGACATAGTTCACATCTGTCTCCAGACATCGTTCACAGTCTTAGAACGTGCAGAAGAACCGGATTATCGTGATCAGCGTCGTCGTTGAGGGCCGCAGCAAAACCGAAGTCGCGAAAGACTACG